>JBGQJX010000084.1:0-12078 GCA_041499255.1 Ktedonobacteraceae bacterium
ATTGAGAGGTATGCACTATCTATCGCGACCTCATAGGATCGTCGCAATAACTCGCTATGGCCCGTCTCGAGGTCAAGCTGTATAAGCGCTTCGGCTTGAGTAGACGAACCGCCGCCAAAGAAGATGCGTTCCTCTGCCGCGATTGGCCACTCTATAGTCGTATATAGTGTCTGAATCTCCTCGAGTGAGCCTGTTTTTGTATCCAGGCTGGCCAGGTGACTGATGCCTCGCTGGAAATAGCTGCAAATAATCTTGTCACTTGATGCAAATGAATACGTAGACATACCAAAGACCCACTGCGGCATACCAAACTCTGCCTCCATTGGACAGAGCGCTGTCACACTGTTATCACCATTCCAGCGATAGAGATTCCACCAGTTCGTGCGATCGGAGACGAAGTGCAGTATTCCCACGGGTGACCATTCCGGTTGGAAAATAGATTCTTCCCTGCTGCCTGCGATGCGCCTGGCGTGGCTCAGCGAGCCATCTATTGCAATCTCGCCTACCCACAGTTCAGTACCGTCCCATGGCATATCAGGGTGATTCCACGTAAGCCATGCCAGTTGTGTTCCATCGGGACTGAGGCGCGGTGTAGCATAGAAGTCGTTGCCAGAAACCAGCACCTGCTGTGCCTGGTCGCCGCCATCAAGCGCGAAGCTCACCAGAGTGTTCACTGCTTCGCGACCAGCCACGGTGTGATCCTCACGTACGCAGATCATACGCTTTCGTTGCCTATCAATCATGCCATCGGCATAGCGCAACTGCTCAGCAGGCGTGATAGGCTGTGGCTCAGTCCCAGGAACCAGGCGGTACACACGCTGGTCAGTATAATTTGAGAAATAAATCGTACCGTCATGCACAAGGCAGGATCCGCCGCCATACTCGTGAACTCGTGTGCGCGCGTTATACGGTGCGGGAAGTACGTCAATTGCCTCTCCACCTGCCCCACGGCGCACTATCACAGTGCGACCACCCTCTGAAGGGCGTAGCTCTGTCCAGTAAATATCAGTCCCGTCTAACATGACTGTCCCTAGTCCAATTGTCGTGGAAACAATCAGGTCCGAGGTTATCGGCGATTTCCAGGACCCGTAGGGTGCAACCTGTGGTGCGTTCATCAATAATGCGGCGTGGAGACCCATCTGCCTTCAGGCGATGGGAGGAAACGCCGCCCTTCTTTCTACCAGTGAGGCTGAAGCCTTCTGGACAATGGTCAACTTTTTGTAACTGGCACTGACACTGATCTTGACTCCATCCAGAGTGCGCAGATCAAAGTAGCCCGAACTTCGTCTGCCAAACACAAAACAGCACTTCCCTTGATAGTTCACGCAATCAAACAAGCGAAAGCCACGTACATACTTGGGAGCCGTATTGCGTTGCCGCTTTCCGCCTTTCCTGATGGTGGCTTTGTGGAGTTGTCGGTTGTTTCTTCTGACCAACTTGATGCGATACCCGGTTCCATCCGAGGTTGCCAGAGGATGACCGCTGATACAACGAGCATCAACCAGATGCGACTTCTCTAACCCGTGTGCGATGCGCGCATGTTTTGTGATATAGCCATACGTGAGACGCACAGGTGAAAATACTTCTTTGGCCTGCTCATACATGCGAAAGCCGAGGATGCCCATCTGCGTAGCATCCCGAAAGCTCCTGGACTTGCGTTCAAACTCGTGCTCCTGATGCGTTTGGTGAATGAGAGCATGGCATGTCTCACAGAGCGTCACCAGATTATCGGGGCTATCCCCGCCAGTCTTGCGGGACTCGATGTGATGGACAGTGAGAATGGGGTCTTTCGACTTGCCCTGACACCGCTGACACCCATGACGATCTCTCGCAAGGACATATTCCCTGACGTTCCAGAAGCCGAGCTGTGGACCTTGTTGGTAGTCCTTGCCCTCGATCTCAGGGTGGCGTATCTTCTGGATATCGAACGGTGCCACTTCGATCGTTGTCCTGCTCACGGGCAAGATCTTGTGAACTAAACGGATCATTTTCAGATGGGCTTCGACTTTGTGCTGCACAGAGGGCGCGAGCCAGCCTGATCGCTTCTTTCTATTGAGGAAACGGCACTTTCGATAGCGGGTCTTGTGGCTGCGCCTAGCACGGCGGAACTGACTGCGGGTCGCAAGCAATTTCCCGATGTCCGTTCTCGGCTGCACCTCTGCTTCAAAGAGCACCATCTGCTCCGTCGTGGCGGAAACGCCGATATGCTGTGCCCCTGCATCAATCCCAAGAGAAACTTCCTGTTTATACCCACTACTCCCATAGAGCAGTTGCAGGGTGAAGGGGACCATGCTGACCACTTTGGCCTTGCCCTCCTTGAGCAGCAATCTGGCTTTCCGCGGTGGGCAGGGCATGAACGGTTGACCGTGACAATTTAGCATGTAAACGAACAAGACGTTTACCATCCTTTCGGACGTCTGGTACTCTTCGCCAATGTTCAACGGGCTTGTCGTGTCTGCAACACCGTTCCTCCCCATCAGAACTTTTAATCACAGACGCTAGAGCTACGGGCTAGAGTAGGCACCCGTAGGTAGCATGACCTGTCGAACGTAGTGTGCACTCAGGCTAGTCAAGCAAGGCTCGTTCACACAAGCCCGTCGCCTTTTGGCGATTGGGTTCTTGACTTCTTTAACTCCTCCACAATCGCTGCCACGTCTTGATAAATATACTCTGGTTTAATAGAGGATTTTGCGGCAGATTCACGTGAATCGTTACCTGAAAGCACCAGGAGCGTATGGGTTCCGGCGGCTATCCCTCCCTGGATATCGACTGCCAGGCTATCACCAATCATGACCGTTTCCTCAGGTTGGCTAAACAACTGGCGCATCGCTTCTTGCAGAAGCGTCGGCTCAGGTTTCCCTACAACCTCTGGTGTGACTCCGCTGCCTGCTTCAATGGCGGCTACCATTGTTCCACAACCAGGTAAGAGGCCGTTTGCGACAGGCAAAGTCGCGTCGCGATTGACGGCAATAAAATGCGCTCCCGCGCGGAGAGCCAGCACCGCCCCTGTCAACTTCTGATAGTCGAAATGGCGATCAAGACCCACCAGCACTACGTCGGCTTTATCAGCTTCGAGAGGCGCAGCCCGTAACTTGTAGTGCTGCAACAGCTCATACAAGGGTGGTTCGCCTACAACATAGACAAGAGCTCCTGGGAATCGACGAGCGATGTTTTGAACTGCCGCCTGTCCTGCGCTCATCAAGTGCGCCGCGTCGGTAGCGATACCGAGCCTTTCAAGCTTCTCCATCACCTGAGCCTCGCTGGCAAACGAGTTATTGGTGAGGAAGAGGTATTTTTTGTTGTGCGCCTGGAGCCAGTCAATGAATTCCCTGGCGCCTGGTAACAATTCGTCCCCCCGGTAAATAACGCCGTCCAGGTCAATCAGGTAGGTCGAATATAGTAACATATAGCTCCTTGTATGTATATTAAGCAGGACTTCACGAAAGTGGACGGTCAGCAGCGGAAACGCTGCTGACCGTCCACTTTCGTGAAAATATTATTCTCTTAAAAGCTGTTCGCGGATAGCCACAATTTCACGGCGCAACGTGGGATTGATATTTACCTCGCGATCAATCTTCTCACAGGCATGCATCACCGTGCTATGGTCACGCCCACCAAAAAGCTGGCCGATCTCAAGCAGTGAGACCTGTGTTTCCTGGCGAATCAGGTACATAGCTATCTGGCGCGGCATTACGATATGTTTATCCCGCTGCTTGCCACACATCGCATCCAGCGAAATGTGATAATATTCCGCCACGGCCTGGGCAATCTGCTTGCTATTCAGGCGCGATTCCCTGCTGTCGTTGCCCAGCGATGACATCGCTGCCCGTGCGACATCCATCGTCAGATCCGTGTGATGCAATTGCTGGTAAGCCATCAGGCGATTGAGACAGCCTTCTAATTCACGGATATTGGTCTGCACGCGCCCAGCGATATAAGCAATAATATCATCGGGGACACGGTAGCGCAACAGGTCAGCCTTGACGCGCAGGATCGCCATACGTGTCTCCAGGTCCGGTGGCTGGATATCTGCGATGAGGCCCCATTCAAAACGTGAACGCAGGCGTTCCTCCAGGCTCACAATCGCCTTAGGTGGCCGATCACTACATATTACTATCTGTTTGCTCATTTCGTGCAGGCTGTTAAAGGTATGAAAAAACTCTTCCTCGGTCGATTCTTTGCCCGCGATGAATTGAATATCATCGACCAGTAAAATATCAACCGAGCGATATTTAGCTCGGAATTCTTCGGTGGTGCGATAGCGAATTGCATTGATAATTTCGTTGGTGAACTGTTCGGAAGAGACGTAGAGCACCGCCAACCCTGTCAGTACCCCCTGGTGCCCGATAGCATGCAAAAGGTGCGTTTTGCCCAGACCCACGCCACCGTACAAGAAAAGAGGGTTGTACGATTCGCCAGGAGCTTCCGCTACCGCCAGCGAAGCCGCGTGAGCCAGGCGATTGCTCCCGCCCACAATAAAAGCCTCAAAAGTGTAACGCGAGTTGAGGCGATTATGCATCAGCATATTCGCTCGCTGCTCGTTATCCCATTCTTCTAGCGAATCTGAGGCGCTATATCCCATATAATGTTGCTCATTGTGAAGAGATGACTTCGTTGGCAGATCGTAATAAGAATAGCCATTTACCTGGCGGTTGCCGCTCATTGAGGAGCGATACTGCATCTCTCTTTCGGAAAAACTGTCATCCGCGCTTTCGGTAACGCTTATTGCCACGGGCAGGCCCGTTATATCCATCAGGATATCCTCTATTGAACGTCGCCAGCGCGTGCTGATGATATCACGCGCAAGGCTTCCTGGCACTTGCAGCGTGAAATACATAGCCTGGTCTTGCGGCGCAAGAGAAGCAGCATCAATATCGTCTGCTCCTAGATTGGAGGCGTCCATCAATTGAGCAGACTGCAACCAGGCCTTACTTACCTCGTCAATAGATGCGGTTTCCAGTCTTTCAAGCATAGTACGCCATATAGCTGCTGCGTTCACTTGGTAATCTCCCGTGATTAGTCTTCGATGAGGGCGATGCATTCAATTTCAACCAGCGCCTGGCGTGGTAGTTCAGCGACAGCTACCGTAGAACGCGCCGGTGTGACCCCGCTGAAATAACCCGCGTAGACAGCGTTCATTGCCTGAAAATCACTCATGCGCGTCAGAAATACCGTTGTTTTGATCACGTTAGCCAGTGAAGTTCCTGCTTGTGTTAAAACAGCCTGCAGGTTTTGCAAGACACGATGTGTCTGCGCTTGCACCTCGTTACCAACGAGTTCGCCGCTTGCTGGATCAAGGGCGATCTGGCCTGAGGTGTAGACGAATTGGCCGTAGCGGATGGCCTGGCTATACGGGCCAATGGCTGCTGGAGCGTGAGTTGTGCTGATTTGTGTGCGCTGCATAGTAATACATACTTTCTCGTGAAGGGTTGATTCATTGGGCTATTCTATATGAACTCAAAAAAAACAGAAAATAACATATCCGTCGGAAAGGCATCTTGTCTCCCGAGTTGGATCAGCGTTTCAGGGTGTAAACTGCCCTCGTTTTGATGGTGGGTTATCAGGGACAATAAAATCGCCCGGCTGTACAGCCGCCGAGAACCTGCCATCTGTGCCTCTGGTGGTCGTCATGTAGGCCCCACTGCTATGGTTTGCCCGTGTAAGCTCCTTCGCGCAGAGGCGCAGCGCTAATTGCATCTCCGCCGCCGATTGGAAGCGATCTACCGGCTCCTTCTCCAGGGTTTTCATAACGATCTTTTCAACTGCAAGAGGTACAGTGGGATTGAAATGCCGCAGCATAGGTGGATTAGTCGATGCGTGTTGCATGGCAATCGAGACCGCCGTTGGACCTACAAAAGGAGGACGCCCCGCTAACATTTCAAACATCACTACACCAAGTGAGTAGAGGTCTGAGGAGGCCGTCAAAGTTTCGCCGCGTGCCTGCTCGGGCGAGAGATAATCAGCAGTGCCAAGCACAATGCCGCTATTGGTCAATCCCCCTTCTTCCAGTACACGTACTATGCCGAAATCGGTGAGTTTGACAAGAGGTCTCTCCCCATTAAGACCACTGTTTGCCGATCCACCACCCCACGTCAGCATAATGTTTTGTGGTTTAATGTCGCGATGAATAAAACCGCGTGCGTGAGCAACTTCGAGCACATCACATACCTGCGCCGCGATCTCGATGGACTGCAGCGACGGTAACTGGCGGCTTTGGCCAATCAACTGCTTTAACGTCGGTCCATTGATATACTCCATCACCAGGAAGTACTGCCCCCACTCCTCAACAAAATCAAAAATGGTGACGGCATTGGGGTGAGTAAGCGCGGCAGCGGCACGTGCCTCGCGGCGGAACCGTTCAACCGCGCGCAGGTCGTTCTTGTCGAGGGAGCGCAGGACCTTAATAGCGACAATGCGCTCAACGCGGTGATCCCAGGTTTTATAAACACTGGCCATGCCGCCTGTCGCGATATGCTCGCGGATCTCGTATCGTCCTGCAATCGGCGGTTTGCCTTCAAAATGATTCAATGTACTACCTCAAGCAACCTGGGAACTTTTCGTCATAAAAGAAGTATACCAACGCCTCCGTATGCAGTCAACTCTATAGGCCATGTAGCATGTTATGTGTAAAGGGGGCTAGAGACTGCGACCCCCTTTACTTGCGACTGATCTAATTCGTCCACGCCGGGCGCGATTCAGCGTCAACACCACCACTTGTCAGAGGCACCGGGCTGCCCTTCAAGATGTACCCCCCCGTCTTAGCGTCAACTGCAACATTCGCCAGCCAGATATCGAACTCGCTATTGTTATAGGACATATACGCGATCTGTGTCCCATCCGGCGACCAGATAGGCTGGCTAATATACTGTCCTTCGACTATAAGAGACGACTTCCCATATGGCTGCAAGGCATTCTTCTGTTCCGTGGCAGTAATCGGTGCGTTCGTAATGTTATCAGCTATCGGCATCACATATAATCCCATGTGAGTCGTGTCAATGCGCCGCATGTACGCGAGATGGTTGCCATCGGGCGAAAAGCTGGGCATCAAATTCTGCACACTGGTTGAGGCTGGAGTCAGCGCCACTGCTGGATCATATTCATTCACGCCAGGATGGTAGCCGGCATTGGGATGATTCACAATCGCGTTGGTATCTGTCAAATATATCTGGACGACCTGCTGCGTTCGTGAACTATCGTACATATAGTGAGTGTATACAGCCTGGCCTTTATGATGAGGACGGTAACTCGGGTCACGATCCCCGCCATCTCCAAACGATGCGTAAGCAACCTCCTGGGGGTTATTCGGGCTATTTTTAGAAATCGAAAACACCTGTAAATCTAGAAGCTGTGCATCAACGCCAGGATACACCGTCAACTTCTCGAAGTCGCTCAGGAAAAGCAGGTGCGTATTATCTTCCCACGATGGTTGAAAATACCATTTATGTGTACTTCTTGGTGCTGGGTACGGTGGATTAGGGATATACTGGCCAGAGCCGGAGCGTAAAACCTTCCATTGCGTGCCGTTGATGGGCATCTCGACCAGGTCAGAAGAGTATTTATAGCGCACGACAAAGGCTATTGTCTGGCCATCAGGTGAGATTGACGGGTCACACACAAAGTTCTTTCCGGGCGTCAGGGCATGAACATTGCGCGAGCCATCCATTTCCAGGAGAACGTGGCCCTGCGTAAAATACATTTTCCCTTTGAATAGTGCCTGGTCACTTGTATTGATCTGTATCGAATGTCCATTACCGGTATTGACTGACTTAAAACCCTGATTGCCAGCATTACCGCCAATACCAAGACACCCTTGGACGGATAGTGCCAGCAGGACAAGCAAGAAGTATCTGGGCCAGGGTATAGATCGTTTCATGGTTCGTTCCTATTCATGTTGCATATTTTTCTCAAAATTGTAACGCGGCAGGCGACTCGAACACTATTAATAGCAACAGATCAAGGAGACTACGAATGCCAAAGGGATCGTCCGCGTTTGCCCCTTGTAGGCTTATACTTGATAATTGGCTGGCTGTCGGCCACAAACTTGTAGCCGAAGGCACAGCAGGAACAGTTGGCTGCGTCGTTTGAGCCAGCACAGGAGTTGTGCTATTGTTGCTGTTGCCCTGGACATTGCATTTCGCGTTATCGCCCAGTGCAAACATCTTGGCAATTACTTGTTGGATTGGAGCACAGATGGGATTGAAAATATCCTCCCCATTATCATGCCCAATCGTTGCTACAGCAGCCGACGAGTAGGTCGGTGGGCTTAGGATGACACGTTGAATCTTGCTTGGATCGATCGTACGGGCGAAATTCATCAATTTGATAATGTCGAGTATTTGCATATCTGTCTTAAGGTAACCGTTCAAATCCTTGGCCAGATCAGGGAGCTTACTAATGATATCCGAGTTAACCAGCCTGTTTTTCAAGCTGCTCAAAACCTGCTGCTGCCGGGCTGAACGGCCAAAATCGCCTACCAGGTCGGCGTGGCGCGAACGCACATACTCCAGTGCTGTCGGCCCATCCAGGTGTTGTGGGCCTGGCGCGAGATAGAGACGTTTATAGCTATAAGGATCTGAATTCTTACCGGCATCATCGGGATAGACATCATCGGTGATTGGATGGGTAACATCAATATCGACGCCGCCCGCGGTATCTACTACCTTGATAAAACCGGACAGGCCAACCCATGCATAATAGTTGATGGGAATACCAAAATCTTGCGAGATGGTTAGACGGCTCAGTCCAACGCCGTTATGATTGTAAGTGTCTCCGTAATAAAATGCCTCGTCCAGTTTCATCATGCCATAGCCAGGCACATTGAGAAACATGTCGCGAGGAATGGAGAGCATCCCGACACTCTTTGTCGCGGGGTCAATGGTAACGACTATATCTGTTTGGGCCAGGTACCCATTCTGAAATTTCTGGTCCGTATCACTCCCCAACAAGAGAATATTTATGCGCCCGCCACTCAAAATGTCACTACTATTTCCTCGTGCCTGGTTCGGGTTTTCTTCACCCTTCAATAGGGGCGCAGATTGACCCACAATATTGTCCACCGGGGCAGCAAAGTTGGCTTCGTAATAATAGAAGCCAGTGCCGGCCAGAATAATGAAGATGGTCAGTACCGCCACAGCTATGCGTGCCCATATGGGGAAACGTCGCTTTTTCTTGCTGCGCCCATTTTTGACGCCTTTACCCGGAGGTCCCTGGACAAACGGTGGCCCACCTGCAGAGCCCTGACCCTGGTAGCCCTGGTAACCTTGGTAGCCCATTGATGGTCCCTGCCAGGTCCCCTGCGCTTGCCCAGGCATGGGTTGAAGCATCGGGCCGCCAGGCGGATATGCTTGCGGGTAGATCATTCCCGGCACTGGCGAACTCGCTGGCATGGCGCCAGGCATGGACGTGGGTGTCTGTCCCCACATGAGGTTTTGTAGATGTTCTGAACTGGATATCGGTTCTTTTCTTGGTGCCTGTATTACCGGCTGTTGCAATGCGCCTTGACCTACCAGCGAGCTTGCATTCGGGCTTACTCCGTTCGTGGACTGGAGCTTTTGACTGCTTCTATAGTTAGACAATAGACCTGTGCCAGCAGGGCGCTGTGGAACTGGCGATGCTGCTTCTTTTTGTGGCTGAGCAAACGGTAATCTAGGAGGAATATCTTCATTTCCAGTTAACCAGCCGTCAGAAGTTGATTGCTGTTCATTGGTATCGCCTTGAGAATAATTAGATGGCACATATTGACGGTTCACAGTTATTTACCTGCTTCCTGTTGTGCTTGTTTTCAGACAGTCTATTCCCTGAAATAGGTTGATATATGTTGCTCACTTACTTATAACGTATTGTAGCGCGAAACTTCACCACCTATACTCTCCTGGCTGTTTGGTATAGGACATTTAGCCTGTTCTATTTGGAAGGGTCAGGGGCGTTACTGCGCTTTTTCTGCCAGCTTTGACTGTATAAAGGAGAGGACCAATGAACCTAGAAGTATTATCAAAAGTACGATTTCCATTGTGCTAAAGGTCTTTTTCTTCTGCATATCATATCTCCTAATAGGTCATTACATCTCTGTCGAGCGGCTTGTGGAATGGCTCGGCGTTTTTTGCTTTGTACCATTTTGTCCATTGGTGTCTACCATTGTTCGTGGTTTTCTACCGGCTTTGCTGTACGTTTACTGTGTCTCAGTTGGCTTTGTGATTTGCTTTTCGTACCTTTTTCTGCGTCTTTCAAGGTTCTTCTTGTGTTGTAGGTATATATTAATGAGCTTTGATTTGCTTTCTTTGGCTTCCAGGTCAAGGACGTACGGCCGTCGAAAATCTTCATATTTACTATACCACTCTCCTGGTAGTGGTTGAAAGTGTAGACTTTGTGCAAGTCTGTCGCCGTCTTCTGTTGTTGCTACTATGTAGACACGCCTGATAATGACTCCTTTCTCTAGTAATTCTATGAGATAGTTTACGGCTCCATAAAGCAATTTTCCAGCATAGTATTTCTCTGTGTGTAGGCCTTGTTTGCTTTTCCGTTGGTACCCTTAATCTTTATGGTCTTCGCTCCTCTGTAAGAAAACTTAACCTAGACCAATTTGCACGTTGATTAGTTGGTTTGTTTTGTGTTATAGTTGTACTAGGTTAATGGTTAAGCAGCATTGCTTGACATAGGAGAGTTTTATGACAGATACAAAAATAGATATCCTTGCCGAAAGGCTTCGTGAAAGGATTAGAAATGGTGAGTTTGGAACGTCTGGACGTATTCCTCCTCATCGTGTATTGGCAGAGCAACTTAATACAACACGTGAGACGGTGAATAAGGTTGTTCAGTTGCTTCAAAGTGAAGGTTTGCTTGTTTCTAGAGATAAGTCGGTGTATGTTAGGCCCCCTCTAATTAAATTGCCAGCATTTGTGGCTAATTTTGATCAATATATTAAAGATCATGGTGAGGAGCCTGTGAGCATGTTTCTTGAGAAGCCTGATCTTGTTTCTATGCCAGGGTCAATTGCAAAGCTGATGGGAAGGAAAGAGGGTGAGATGGTTCCTCATCGTCTTTTACGGCAAGGTATTAAGTATCCATCAGGGATTGTGTATTATCGTTTGTCGGAAAATTTTTACAATCCTGATTTGATAAAGGGTGAGATTTTTAGGGGCTTACAGTCTGATCCACAGTTTAATACCTGGACTGCGATGAAAGATACGTATGGCATAGAGGTCTTGAGATCGAAAAATGTGGCGGTTGCTAGATTAGCTACTTTGCAGGAGCAGGATTACTTGGAAGTTGTGAGAGGTACTCCAGTACTTGATTTGCATCGGGTTCAGCTTGCTCAAAATGATTTAGCGGTTATGGTAAACAAGCTTGTTTTTGTAGGAAGTCTTTTTGAGTTGTTCTTTACATCTGAGGTAGCAAAGTAGTTTTGGGTTTGTTTGGAGTAGAAATATTCTACTCCAATTTTATTGTTGAGAATATGACCTAGATTACTTTGTAACAAAAAACTACTTGACAAGTTGACCTAGGTCATGTTATATTATGAATAATTATTGTGATGATGTTACAAGCATTTCAAATGGCAAGCCATTAGAGGAGAAAGTATATGAACAAACTACTGCTATCAGGGACGGTTCCCGCTTTGGTCATTCATAATGAAGATTTTGAATTAGGCTTACGTCTTGGTCGTCAAGCGTATGGAGAAGAATATGAGGGGGAAATGTTGACGGATAGCGAGGTGATGGAGTTCATTGAAGAGTCGCTTTGTCGTGAGAGGCATGAGTATGGGAATAGGCTAGGACGTGCGCTCTTTAACTCGCCGCCGATTTCCTATAGCTATGCTGTCGGCTTTGTGGTGGGCTGGCTTGCTGCTTTGATGGCGGCTCCGTCTGCCTTCTCTCCGGTGTTTTCAATAAATGGCTCTTTGTGCGCCACGCGCTACGCGCTGGATGCTTGATCTTATGGCAAGTTGGATGGGGTGTTCTATGGTGCTGATAACTGATTACCCTCGAAACCTGTGCTTACGGCTAGCTAACTATGTGCGCTTCTCTGCGCTCGGTAGCCAGGCACACACACCCATCGTTAGCAAAAAACGTTCGGGTGTGG
>JBGQJX010000085.1:0-11919 GCA_041499255.1 Ktedonobacteraceae bacterium
GCATCATCAATGTTCGCCTGCGGAATACCTCTTTTGACCAGAAAGTCATTCAGGTATTTGACCTGATTGGGCAGGTTGATAAAGAAATTGGTGACGACGTCCTTAAAGCTGAGCACCTGTTGAATTAATGAAAAGGCAAGCGCAAAGAAGAGAAACGAAAGCAGGGACAGGACAACGATATACATGATGATCGTCGAGACAACGCGGGGGATTTTATTTTTTTCTAGAAAGTTGACGCCTGGAGTAATCAAAAACGCCAGGGCCATTGAGAGCAAAAGCAAGAGAATCGCGTGAACAAACAGTCCTACGAAAAGGTTCCAGACGAACCAGATGATAACGCCAATACAGACAATACTTAGGAGGATGTCGCGTCTCAGCGGCCAGTTTGCTTTCTCCATGCTTTCCGTTCTTTCTAAATCACTTTGCTCAATTATTACGCTCAATCAGTGTGGGTCAGAGCCGTATCTCTATTTTGACAGGTTTCTGCTAAAAGCACAAGCCATCATTAGTCTAGATGCACATCCAAATATAACAGGAATGTATGTCTCTCAAGTCTATCTTTTGCCTGTCCAATAACAGTGAAGTTAATATTGCATGTGACATACGTCTATTAAAACAAGGATATAACCACTTATCCTATCAACACGATGGGAAGATTGAAGAGGACTCACCCATGGATGCATTTACCACCCTAGCAATAACTCAAACAGTCCTGGATTGGACGTTATTTGGGTTTTTATTGGCATGGATGGTCACTTTCGCAGTGTTAGCTTTACGCGCAAATCCAACCAGCACAATCAATGCAGAGGAATTACCAACACCGGCTTACTCTTTTCCCGTTACCACTGCCACAACTTCGCTGCATGTGGTAGCTACTCATCCGGCCGCTTTTCCAGCTGGTAAGAGGAGCCATGATACGTCTGGCGAGATGGACACCGTAACTATGGCATGAAATATACAAAATAGAGAGAGTTAGTAGGGGAGCGGAAAATACGCCGAGGGCCGATAATGAGGTTTATCAAAACAATCAGGATAGCGATACACGCGCGGAGGGCCGATAAATCGGCGATGGGCGCAATAAATTGCGCCCCTACATTTTGTTATAATTGTATATTTTCACCTGGGCGCAGCGGGCGAAACTGTCCATTGTCATTAATAAACACAAAATGGCTATCCTGCACGTTCACAATCATGTCCATTTTGCCATCACCTTTGACATCCTTGAAGGTCAGCGTCACCACTGCGAGATCCTGGCCTGGTCCAACTAACGTTGGTCCCATATAAATTTTGGCTTTTGAGGCATCACCGCCCGGAAATTCTATGATCTCTATATGACGATTTAAATTCAAAGCCATAAAATGGCTTGGATTAGAGGATGAATCGTTATGTCCGACGACCATTTCTGTCTGGAATGTCCGAGGTCGTCCATAGTGCCAATCATCTTGAGTTACCTGCCACCAGTTGATTAACGAGGTCAACAAAACCCAGCCTATCAGCATAGTAAACATTGCAATACCGAGGAAGACGGTCCAATGAAATCGTGGCCTGAAGCGAATGAGATGGTCCATTAACTCATCTGTGCGCCTGATGGCAATGTCATCGGCTGCTGTCTCTGCGTCACGGCGCCGATTGCCCGAGATTGCCGGTATATTGGTTTTTGTAGCGGAACTGCGGGGTGGAATGTTGGATTTGTTGCGAACTTGATAGCTTCCCTGGCTAGAAAGCACGCGTACATCAGCAGAGGCTCGTCCTACCTCTGATCTTACATCGGCCAGTCTATGATAACGAAGCGCGCTGCTAGGTGTGCGTTCAGGTTCAGCATCGTCAAAAGCATCTACCTCGGCAAGGTTGTAATCTCGCTGCAAATATTTCTGGGCCACATCATTACCGTCCTCTCGTTTTTGCCCTGGTTCACGGATTTAGATATTATGTTCTAATTGTCATTCAAGACGAGTATACACTCTAAAGTGACATTTTGCAAGCTTTTTTGGAACAAATTTGCTATTTTTTCAAATTTTTATGGGTGGGATTGTCCTTCTTGACATCTTGCCTGTTTCTGACTATACTATGACTGGCATAGTCAGTTTAGTCATTTAGTCACTCAGTCACAACAAACACGAGCAGAGCGAGGACACCTATGGCAACCATCCACCATCCTACCCGCCGGGCGCCAACCCGCAAAGCGAAGCCCGGCCAGCCGCCTGAACGCCAGGAAGCCGCTGACGAGCGCAAGCTTCGCGAGGAGCGCCTGCTGGACACCGCCACCACGCTGCTGGTGCGCTGGGGCTATCGCAAGACCACGATTGATGACGTGGCCCGCGAGGCAGGCGTGGGTAAGGGCACCATCTATCTGCACTGGAAGGACAAAAACGAGTTGTTTCGTGCGGCCATCTGGCGCGAACAACAACGCTTCAACGAAGACATCAAGCGACGTATTGCTGCCGATCCAGAAGGCGGGTTGCTGCATCGCGTAATCACCCACGGCATGCTCGCTGCCCTGTCCAATCCACTCATGGCGGCCATGATGAAGGGCAAGTCAGACATCTTCAACGGGTTTCTCGGATCTTATAGCCGGGACGTGCTCAATCGGCTCCTGGGCGATGCTGATGCTTATATTGTCCAGCTTCAACATGCGGGACTGATTCGCAGAGATCTGCCTGTTCCTGCCGTCACGTTTCTGCTGACCGCTCTGAAGGTTGGCATCATCAACTCGCCTGATCTCATCGGTCAGGAACATCTGCCATCTATGGAAGAACTGACGGAGGCGTTTAGCGACCTGGTACGCCGCTGGCTGGAACCGGAGCAACTCCCTAGCAAAAGCGATGCAGGCAAACAGCTCTGGACCGAGTATCTGGATTCAATAAAGGAACCCAAATAATGGCCTGAATAAGAGGAGGAAGGTCATCATGACAGCAATCATCGATGTAGAGAGTCTGACCAAGAGCTACGGTAGCAAACGTGGCATTATCAATGTCTCATTCCAGGTGGAAGAAGGCGAAGTCTTTGGTTTTCTTGGTCCCAACGGCGCGGGCAAAACCACCACCATTCGCCTGCTCATGGCGCTGCTGCGTGCTAACACAGGCACGGCGCGCATTGCCGGACTGGACTCCTGGCAGCAATCGGTGGAGATCAAGCGGCTGACCGGCTATCTGCCCGGCGAGCCATCGCTCGACCCTGGCCTGACTGGCGGGCAGATTCTGGAATACTTCGGGAATCTGCGCGGAGGCGTCGATCAAGCCTATCTCAAGCAACTGATCAAGCGACTGGACCTGGACCCCAGCCGCAAGTTTCGCCAGTATTCGAGTGGCAATAAGCGCAAGGTGGTGCTGATTCAAGCCTTTATGCACCGCCCGCGCTTGTTGATTCTCGATGAGCCGACCAATGGCCTGGACCCTCTCAACCAGCAAGAGTTCGGCCGGATGGTCAAAGAAGTGCGCGATGAGGGGCGCACCATCTTTCTGTCCTCGCACATCTTGAGCGAGGTCGAACAGAACTGCACCCGCGTGGGAATCATTCGTGAAGGGCGACTGGTGCGCACCGGTGGCGTGACCGAGCTGAAGGACATCAAGCGCCACGAAATCACGATCACGTTCGCCACTGCTGTACCTGCCGAGGCGTTCAAGACGCTGGACGGGGTGGCACAGGTGGAGACGCTGGCCGATGGGCATACGCTGCGGCTGACAATGCAGGGTGAGGCGGATGCGGTGATCAAGGCAGCAGCGCAACATGCTGTCGTCACCCTGACCAGTCATGAACCCAGCCTGGAAGATATCTTCCTGCGCTACTACGAGGGCGACGGCCAGGCTGTCAAGGAGGCCAGTCATGTGGTTTAAGAGCGTCTACCTCAAAACACTGCGCGAAGTCCGCATCGCCACGCTGGGCTGGGGCACGGGCATGGGGCTGCTCCTGTATGCCGTCCTGACTGCCTACCCCTCGCTGGTGGAAACGCCACAGGCGCGGGCCTCGCTCGTCAGCCTGTCTGGCTCGTTCGCCTGGCTTGCCGAGCCAATCGCGGTGGACACCCCCGGCGGCTACGCAACCTTTAAGTACGGCTTTACGATCTTGATCATTGCCATCTGGCCGCTCATGGCGTGCAGCCGCATGCTGCGCGGCGAAGAGGAGCGTGGCTCCCTGGATGCTCTGCTCTCGCTGCCGCGTGGGCGCGGGCGCGTCGCGCTGGAAAAGCTGGCAGCGGTTTGGACAGCCCTGCTGGGGATAGGCCTGCTGATCGGGCTGCTGACCTTTGCGGGCGGCACGAGAGTCAGCGCGGACTTTGGCCTGGGCGATGCCTTGCTCTTTGGCCTGAATGTGGCGCTCATCTGCGGCATCTTCGGGTCTATTGCACTGCTGCTCTCCCAGTTCACCCAGGAGCGCGGCACAGCATCTGGCCTGACGGGTGGCTTGCTGCTGGTCTTTGTCGTGCTGGATATGGTCCATCGTGTCATTCCCGATACCGAATGGCTCAGCCGCCTTTCCCCGGTCTACTACTACAATTTGAGCAAACCCTTAGTGCCAGGGTACGGTGCCAACTATGGTGCCATGCTGGTCCTGCTGGCCCTGAGCGTTCTCTTAAACGGAGCAGCCGTCTGGCTCTTTGCGCGGCGCGATGTGGGCGGGACGGTGGCGCTGCCACGCTGGCTGCACCTGCCTGAGCGGGCTGTGCGGCCAGAGCGCGCGCTACCGGTGAATGCCTGGTCGCTGCGCTCGGTGTATTCGCGCAGCCTGGGGATGATCGCGGTTCCCGCATTCTGGTGGACGCTGGGCATCGCGGGGTTTGCCGGGTGGATGGTCGTCGTCGTCAAGCAAATTGAGGCGAAGATGGCCCCCATTTTCGCAAGCTCACCGATCCTGAAGGATGTGATCACCAAGGTCGGCGGTGGCGATATCGTCACCAACGCCACCATCCTGAGTTTTCTCTTTGTTTTCTTGCCACTATTGTTGATGGCCTTTGCTGCCACCCAGGCCAACCGCTGGTCCGCCGATGAAGAGGATGGACGGCTGGAGTTGGTGCTGTCCACGCCGCAGCCACGCTTGCAGGTGATTTTGGGGCGCTTTGCCGCGCTCACCACCGCGACGGTCATTATTGGGGTGCTGACCCTGGCCACCACGGCGGTGGCCTCGGCAGCCACGGGCGTGCAGCTCGACGGGGGCAACCTGGTCGCAGCTACGCTCAGCCTAATTCCAATGGGGCTGCTGGTGGCAGCCATCGGCTATCTGCTCTCAGGCTGGCTACGCACGGCGCTGGACACTGGCCTCTTGAGCTTCTTGCTGGTGATCTGGTTCTTCATCAGCTTTGTTGGTCCAGAGTTGAACTGGCCGGATGCGACGTTGCGGCTGTCCGCCTTCTACTACTATGGCACGCCGCTGCTGCATGGCCTGCCCCTCCTGGATACGCTGGGCGTGCTGGCGGTTGCCGTCGCGGCGCTGGCGCTGGCGTCGGTGCGCTTTGTACGTAAAGACATTGGGCGATAAAGCCCCCAGATTGACCGCAAGGTCGAAGGTTGGCCGCAAGGGTCAACCCTACTATATACGAAAGGAGCGCCAGCCGTATCCAGCCGTATCCAGTCGTATATAGTAGGGGCGGGGCTTGCCTCCGCCCTGGGAGCGGCGCGAGACACGGCCAGTAATCCCATTTTGGAGTTCCTTCAAATGACGCCTATTGGGCGACCGCAAGGGTCGCCCTTACATTTCTGTGTCACATGAGCGTTGACAGAGCACTACGAACACGCTTGAGTCAACAGGTAGCCAATCACAGATGATATTTGACAATTCGTGCATTTGCGCTTAAGATGCGCGCGTTACAGGAAAATTCTTCTTCAATGTAACATGGTGTATTGGAGGAGGTCCGATATGGAGTCAGGGTTTACGTGGCAGAGCTATCCACCAGAGATGCTATTAATTGAGCGATTTCATATTTCCACAGGTTTTCACGCGGGCCAGCGCGATATCATAGAGCAGCTTGTTGAGGGCAAACGTATCCTGGCTATTCAACGTACAGGCTGGGGTAAGTCGCTCTGTTACCAGATGGCAAGCCTTTATTATCCACATCTCACCATCGTCTTCTCCCCACTCAAGGCACTGATGAGGGATCAATGCCAGAGATGTAACGATGCTTATGCCATACCATCAGCTATTGTGAGTTCGGATTTTAGCGATGAAGACAATCAACTGACGCTTGCTCGCGCAAGAGCAGGGGAACTTAAAATACTTTTTATTGCTCCTGAACGGCTCGACAATGTGGATTGGCAAACAAACGTCATTCATATGCGTATCAGTATGATTGTGATTGACGAGGCGCATTGTATTTCAACATGGGGGCATGATTTTCGACCTCATTACCGGCGCATTGTTCGACTATTGAGCGCTCTTCCTAAAAATGTTCCTGTGCTCGCGCTAACGGCTACTGCTAATAAGCGGGTTGAGCAAGATGTATTGCAACAAATTGGAGATGAAACGCAGGTTATACGTGGTACGATGCAAAGACCCAACCTATCCTTGAATGTTGAAACCTTAATAGGCGACCAGGAGAAACTGAGCTACCTGGCTGAGATATTGCGCTACTACCCTGGGACCGGGATAATCTACACTGCTACAAAATATGATGCAGAAAAGGTGGCATCGTTTTTAATCCAGCGAGGAATTAATGCTGATTACTATCATGCAGGTCGTGAAGATAGCGTACGGCAAGATATTGAACAGAAATTGATGAGCAATCAATGCAAAGTAGTATGCTCGACCAACGCCCTGGGCATGGGTATCGACAAGCCAGACCTACGTTTTGTTATTCACTATAATATTCCCGCGTCTCCCATCCACTATTACCAGGAGATTGGAAGAGCTGGGCGTGACGGGAAGGTAGCCTGGTGTATTCTGCTTTATGATCCAGCAGATTTGACTATCCAAGAATACTTTATTAGTAACGCAAGGCCCGAAGGGAGGTGTTATGCTACTGTTTTGTCGCAGATACGCTGCAGCCCGCAAGGTCTGCGAGAGATTGACATATTACTGTCGACAGGTTTGTCACGTTCGCTAATGCGCACTATTCTGGCTGACCTGGAGGAGCAACGACTGATTGAACGTAATCCCCACAGTCGGATTTACTCATACGTAGATCGTTTGGGTCAAATGGATTTTTCAGCCTATGATGCGGTGCTAAAGCAAAAGCAGCAAGAGTTGAGCAATATACAAAACTATGTTCAGTGTAAGAATTGTTACATGGAATATCTGACCACCTATCTTGGCGATGAGCCTGGATACAGCTGTAGAAAATGTGGAGTATGCCAAAAATCGCACTTTCCGCCTGTGAGACCTTCGAGAAGAATTCAAGGAGAGGTGACTTTTTTTCTTGAAGAAGATTTTATGCCACGCATCGAAAAGCGTGGGACAGAACTACACCCCATCCACGAAGCAGGTTGGTCGCTTTCTTACCATGGAAAGAGCAATACAGGTCGACTGGTGCGGGCAAGTAAATATGAAGATGCAGGTCCCTTTGCATTAAGTCTTGTGAACCGCGTTGTTAAATTGGTACGTACCCGCTATCCAATACATACTATCGATGGTATAGTAAGCGTGCCGCCGACGAAAAGTGGGCTATTAGTGGAGGCATTCGCGCGGCAAATTGCCAGCCAGATGAATATTGAGTATCTACCCGTCGTGATAAAAGAGCGTCTCACAGAGGAACAAAAGAATCTTAAGAACCAGGCCCAAAAATCCCTAAACGTCAAAGGGGCTTTTTCGATACAATCGCCTGAGTATGTCAGCGGGCGAACGCTATTGCTCATCGACGACATTTACGATTCAGGTTATATGCTGCGCGAGGTGGGACATACATTGATGCAGGCAGGAGCGAAACTGGTCTATCCGCTAACGATTACCCGTACTGCCCATTCAGATGACCAATGAGGGAATAAGATGAACAAAGATTTGCAAGAGCAAGCTTGCTGGCTCCTATTGACATTTGAGAGCGGGTTATCTACACGTATTGTTAACGATATACTTGTAACATGGTGTAAGCAACTTGGACGGACCCTAGAGGAGTTTTTTGCAGCCGGTCCAAAAGAGTGGAGTGCAACATGCCATCTCAAAGCAGAGTTTATTCAGAAGCTAGAAAAGGCGAAGGAGAAGCTGGTGGGACAGGCTTTTCTGGTAGAGCAGCTTCATAATGAGCATATTTATTTGCTGACGGTGCTTGATGAAGACTATCCCAGGCTCCTCAAGTTGGCACTCAACCGAAATCAGATACCACCCGTGCTTTGTTATGCTGGCGATTTGCAGATACTGAAACGCCAAACTATCGGCATTATTGGTTCGCGCAATGCCGGAGAAACAAGTCTGACATTTACCCATGAAGTAGCAAGATACCTGGCGGAAAACGGAGCAAACGTTATCAGTGGGAATGCTCGCGGCGTTGATCGGGCGGCTTATAAAGGCGCGAGTAGTGCGCCAAACGGACACACTACGGTTGTTCTACCGCATGGGATTCGCAAGCTTAGCGGGGTACAAATGCGAAACCTCGCTCCCAAAATTGAAACAGGCAACGTGCTTTTGCTGAGCCAGTTTCACCCCGATGCTCCCTGGGTAGTGAGTCGCGCAATGGAACGCAATAAGGTGGTTACAGGGTTGTCCCAGGTGGTAATTGTCGCAGAGTCAGATACAAAAGGCGGCACCTGGGAAGGCGCAAACGGCGCCTTGAAGCAGGGGCGATCACTCTACGTACGCCAAACACTTTCTTCACCAATGCCTGGTGGAAATGAGGCGCTTATTAAACTAGGAGGGCTAGCCCTTCCGTGGCCAGCAGAGAATATGGCTGGGGTATTCTCGTCTCTCCTCTTTGAGAGTGCCGTGTTACAACAGAAACAAAGCGAAAAGCTCGAACGTTCGGAACAACCTACGCTCTTTGCGACGCATGATGGGTAGAGAATATGCCAGTAACGACCATTGATCTGAGGGGGCGTGACCTCATCATTACACCGTCGGCTGAGTTGTTGAAGCTATCAACAGACGAATTGCTGGATAAGCTTTTTGGTACGAACCTGCCTAAAGTGGTACGGGCCAGGATGGGGCGTGATAAACGCTATCATTTTTTACGGACACAGCCAATTCATTTCAGCATGGTGAAACAGGCTTTGCGCCAACAGCATACAGCATTTACGGTTGCTTTTGATGAGCGACCGGCTCTTCCCTTCTCGACTGCGCTGAGCATGGAGCCGAGACCATACCAGGAGAGTGCCCTGACAGCCTGGCTCGCAGAAGGCAGCGCGGGGGTTGTCGTGCTTCCTACGGGCGCGGGGAAAACGTTTGTGGCGGCGATGGCTATTGCTGAGACTGGCCTGTGGACTTTGGCGGTGGTGCCAACGATTGATCTTTTGCAGCAATGGCGGGCAGCGCTTGCCTCCGCGCTGTCTCTCAACACAGACGATATGGGCATTTTTGGCGGTGGAGAGAAGGAGCTCAAGCCGATTACCATTATTACTTATGATTCCGCCGCGCTGTATCCTCGCGAACTGCGCCGCTTTGGTTTGCTCATTTTCGATGAATGCCATCACTTGCCAGCGCCAACCTATCGCCTCATTGCTGAGAGCGCCTTTACGCCTCTCCGCCTGGGCCTGAGCGCCACTCCAGAGCGCAGCGATATGGCGCATGTCGACCTGGATGCTCTCATAGGGCCAGAAGTGTACCGGCGTTCGCCAGCGGAATTGACGCAGGAACGTTATCTTGCACACTATCAAGAAAAGGTCATTGATATTGCTTTAGCGAGCGAAGATGAAGCGCGCTATGCCGAACAGCGGCACATCTACACGTCATTTCTGCGCCGTCGACATATTGCCATTCGTTCGCCCGAGGATTTCCAACAGAAGCTGATCTTTCTTAGCGCGCGAGACCCCGAGGCGCGCGCGGCGATGCTGGCATGGCGCGCGGCTCGCCATATCGCGTTGAACGCTCCCGCTAAATATGACGAGATCGAGCGCCTGTTGCAGGAACACGCGGATGATATGGTGCTGCTCTTTTCCGAATATAATCCCGTTGTCGACGAAATCAGCCAGCGTTTCTGCTTACCAAGTATCATTTATAAAACGCCAGCGGAAGAACGCCGCACTATTCTCGAGCGATTTCGTACGGGTCAGTATACGAAACTGGTGACGGGGCGCGTATTGAACGAGGGGGTCGATATACCCGATTGCCGCGTGGCGATTATCGTGAGTGGCAATAGCACAAAACGCGAGTATATTCAACGCCTCGGGCGTATTTTACGTCCAAAGGCGGGTGAAGCTTTGTTATACGAGTTGGTGACTACGGGGACCACTGAAGAGGATATGGCTAAACGCAGGAAAAAATAAAGATACTTATAACGTACCTGATGCCTTTCATGGTAGCGACGTATGGACAGGTTCAGGGCAAACGGCAACGCGATGCTATGCGATAAGCATATGTACCGCTCTGCCTAAAGCATTCTCGGTACTTTCTAACAAGACTTCGCTGAGGTTGGGGTGAGCATAGAGAATCTCTGAGAGGTCGGTAAGCGTCGCGCCCATTTCTATAGCCAGGGCTACCTGCCCTATCATGTCACCGGCTCGCGGACCTACTATGGTTGCGCCCAGCAAAACACCGTCGTCTACATTCGCGACTACGAAAGCAGCGCCATTGTCACTGCCAAGCGTCAAAGCACGCCCATTAGCCGCCAGAGGGAAGCGCCCGGTAATAATGTCATAGCCTTCCTGTTTTGCCTGCTCCGCCGTATAGCCTACCGTGGCTATCTCTGGCGTTGTGTGGACAACCTGGGGCGTCACCAGGGGCGCAAATTGCACTCGTTGACCTGAGAGGACTTCGGCGGCTACTTTTCCCTGTTTCATGGCTATGCTGGCCAGGGCACGGCCACCGGTACAGTCACCTACGGCATAAATATGGGGTAGATTACTCTGTTGCATAGAATTGACGGCGATGCCGCCATTTTCGGTTAGATGCACACCAGCCGCGTCGAGGCGCAGTTCGGTTGTTTGGGGAGAGACGCCCTGGGAAATCACTACGGGCTGATCGGGCGCAATAAATTGGGGCCGATAAATCGGCGATGGGCGCGATAAATCGGCCCCTACTGGAACGACCTGTATTCCTAATTTGCGCAGGCCAGACTGGATCAGGCGCAAGGCGGCAGTATCAAAGCCGGGCAGTATCTGCTCCCCTGGCGAGAATAGTTTGACTTTGACGCCGAGCCGGGCAAAGAGCGTCGCCAGTTCCAGCGCTATATAGTCATTGCCCAAAATGCTGAGCGATTCCGTTAAGGCTGGCAACGCCAATGCCTGCTCGGGTGTCAGCACCTGTGCCCCATCGAAGGGCAGATCAGGATGAGTTGTGGCATTGGCGCCGACGGCGAGTATGCAGTGGTCAAACTTGAAGCGGTGGGAGCCATGTTCCCCTTCGACGCGCGCTTCCTGGGCATTGATAAACCAACCTTTTCCATAGACATATTCGATATGATTGCCAGCGACTAAACGACGCACGCCGTCCGCTAAACGATCGACCACGCTCTGTTTCCAGGCCTGCATCCTGGACCAGTCAAAGGAGATTGTCTCGGCGGTAATACCCATCGCGGCCAGGTCTTCCTGGCGAGTCTGATAATAGCGTTCGCTGGAAGAAAGCAGGGCTTTGAGTGGGATACAGCCGCGATTCAGGCAGGTTCCACCGATGGGGCCATGGTCAACGAGTGTGACATGATGGCCGAGTTGAGCGGCGCGGATGGCTGCTACGTAGCCTCCCGGGCCGGCTCCCAGCACGAGCACGTCTACCGCGGTGGTTACATCTCCTACTACCATTTTTTTGCTTCTTTCCTGGGTGTAATGATGAACTTTTATACATTAATCTGGATATCTATAGAGGCACCGAGGGCCGATAAATCGGCGGTGGGCGCGATAAATCGGCCCCTAC
>JBGQJX010000086.1:0-11839 GCA_041499255.1 Ktedonobacteraceae bacterium
GCGCGGGCCGGTGGGGAGAGAGGGGCCAGGGCACAGCCCTGGAACCCAGTCAGGGGATTGCATCCCCTGCACCCCTGCTATCGATGGCATCCCCTGCGTCCCTGCTTTCATATGAAGATAGTCAGATTACTATGCTCTATAGGTAGCATATTGGGAGGAGAGGTGCAAGGCTTACAAGACTTTGTTGGCAAATGACAGTTCTGGTGGAAATGAGGTGTGCGGCCGAGAGAGCGCGACCATAAGGCACCGCCCCTACCATGCTATGAATCCGCTTCCCAGGGCAATCCGTCCATAGTAGGGGCGATGCCTTGTGCTCGCCCTGGTTGGGTTCATACGCCGCGTTGCACTTGTCCTTTCATTCGCCAACAAAGTCTTGTAAGCCTTGCACCTCTCCTCCCAATATGCTACCTATATAGCATAGTAATCTGACAATCTTCATATGAAAGCAGGGGTGCAGGGGATGCAATTGAAAGCAGGGGTGCAGGGGATGCAATCCCCTGACTGGGTTCCAGGGCTGTGCCCTGGCCCCTCTCTCCCCACCGGCCCGCGCAGCGGGCCACATTTCCAATGAAGCGTGACAAAATAGTAAGTGGAATCATACTCAGGAAACCGGAAGGAATAACATTGTGAATTTTGATCTCGACGAAGAGCAAGCAGAAATCCGTGACATAGTCCGTCGCTTCACCGAACAGCAAATCACTCCCTATGCCGAAACATGGGATGAGCATAACCATTTCCCAGCAGAAGTCTACACCCTCATGGCCGACCTCGGACTCACGGGCATGACCACCCCCGAAGAGTACGGCGGCAGCGCGCTCAGTCGCCTCTCCGGCGCGCTGGCCTACGAAGAACTGGCCAGGGGTGAGATGGCCACCTCCGTCGGCCTTTCGGTGCACAACATGGTCGCAGGCTCAATCGCCCGTTTTGGCAACACAGAACAAATACAGCGTTGGGTCACCCGGCTGGCCGCTGGCGAGCTGCTGGGAGCCTTCTCCCTGAGCGAAACTGAATCAGGCTCAGATGCCGCCAGCCTGCAATGTCGCGCGGAGAACCAGGGCGATTTCTACCTTCTCAATGGCTCAAAAATGTGGGTGACCAATGCTGGAGAAGCCGATATTTATTTGCTCATGGCGCGCACCAGCCCCGGAAGAGGCTCGGCAGGTATCAGCTGTTTCGTCATCGAGAAAGGCACCCCCGGCTTCTCCTTTGGCAAAACAGAACGCAAAATGGGCCTGCACTCATCCCCGACACGCGAACTCATCTTCGAGAACTGTCAAATTCCCGCTTTCAACCGCCTCGGTGAAGAAGGCCAGGGCTTCAAAATTGCCCTCTCTTCCCTGGACGGGGGGCGTGTCAATATTGGCGCGGTTGCCGTCGGCGTCGCCCAGGCAGCCTTCGACATTGCCTGTAATTATGCGCGAGAGCGCCAGCAATTCGGCCATCCCATCGGTGCTTTCCAGGGCATTCAATTTATGCTCGCAGACATGGCCATGAAAATCGAAGCCGCCCGCCTGCTCGTCTACGAGGCTGCCTACAGGCTCGATACAGGCCAGAGCGCCAACATGTACGCCTCCATGGCCAAGTGTTTCGCCACCGATATGGCTATGGAGGTCACGACCAACGCGGTACAGGTCCTCGGCGGCGCCGGCTACGTCCGCGATTATCCCGTCGAGCGCTACATGCGCGACGTAAAAGTGGCACAAATATTTGAGGGCACCAACCAGATTCAGCGCATCGTCATCGCCCGCTCCCTCCTGGGCAACTTACGCTAATACACTCGTCGGGACCCAATTTATTGCGCCCCATTCACCTTGGGTGCATGAACTGGCCGTAGGGGCCGATTTATCGGCCCTTGGTAAAATTTCAGCTATCCAAATTACTTGTACACTCTACTGCGTAACCGTGGCAGCCGCGAACTTGCTCACCAGGCTATTGAAATGCACGGCCTGCTCATCCTGCAACTGATAACTACACTTATCCAGGATACGTACCTCAATCTGGGCGTTCACACGCTTGAAAGCATCGCTCACTTCAGACGCGGGGAGCATACCCTGACCTTCGCGCCCAACCACCACCAGAACGGGCATCTGCAAACGCGCCGTCGCCTCGTGCACATCCAGATTTAAACTCTCGCTCAGGAACGAAATCAACGCGTAGCGACTGTTGGGCTGGTGAGCGCTGGTATAAATATATTCAACCAGCTCATCGGTTATCAAACCAGGGTTATGAAAGCCCTGGCGATCATAGTACCCGCTAATCGCCTGGCGCGAAGTGAGCAGATTGTACACAAATTGGCCAACGACCGGCAGGCGCAAAACAAATTCCAGGGCGCCGTTCACCGGCCCTGGCGCACTCTCCTGCAACATCATTGCAGGTGGGGATACCAGCACAAGCCGCTCATAGTACTTTGCATGGCGATAAGCGTCCGCAATCACAAACGCGCAGCTCATACCATGTGCGACAACCACAGTTGGTTTGCCAATAACCTCCCTGATAAAATCACCCACCAGGTCAGTAAATACCTCGGTGTGATAATCAATCACCGGGTGATCAGATAAACCAAACCCTAAAAGATCAACCACATAGACACGGAATTGCCTGGAAAGCACATCGACATTCTTGCGCCACTCGTAAGAAGACGCGCCTGGCCCAAAGCCATGAATGAGCAGTAATGGCTTCGCGTCACGCGCCCCCTTTACCTCGTAGAACATATCGCCATATTTCCACGGATAGCGATGCTCCTCACCTGTCAATACGGTATCAAGCTCGCCCGCCATCGTCTCTGTAAATCTGTTCACCACAGCCATTGTTCCCAACACACCACCAATAACCAGCCCCGTTGTAAATATCTTTCCTGCCAGTTTCATTCTATCTCTCCGCGTAAATAGTTATCTTGCCACAAACATCTAAGGAAACGCCTGCATCAAACAACCCTGCAATCTTCGCCCCCTCCGGCCACCATTGTGAGCCACAAAAGATACTATATCATGCCAAAATAGGAACGTGCAAACCTGTCAATGACCCCCGGCTGAAGCACGGGGGCTTGTGTCTAAGCTCCACCGCAACTCTGCGTAGCGTTGCCACTGCGCAGCTTTGGCTTCATCGCTTGACACATCAGGGCGTATCGACAAGACACCCGTACTCATCCAGTCTTGCCGGATGAGCAGCGTTCGCAGGGTTACATTGCGTGACCCGACTAAATCGGCGTGTAAGCTGTACTGGCACGCTTGACACACAAACACCAACCCATGGTTGGGACGATTGGCCTTGCTGACATATCCACACATGGGACACATCTGCGAGGTGTAATGGGCATCGACCTTGACCGCCATACTCTCATGCAAGAGCGCTTTGTAGGCAATCATGCTCTGCAGTTCTGCAAAGGCCCATGTGGATTGATGGGCATTGGCTTTGCGCTGCTTCTGGCTCGCTTGTTTGCCCTTCCGTCTCTTCGTCCGTTCGCGGATATCCGTCAGGTGTTCCAGTCCAATCAGGCTGTGGGGATGCGCCTCGACGATGCGCTTGCTGACGACATGGTTCGCATCTTGCTTCAACCGTCTCTCTCGTCCACGTATCGTCACCAGGCGACGGGTTGCGGAGCGAGTGCCTTTCTTTTGCAGACGCTTTCTCAGTCGTGCAGAATGGTTGGCTTTGGGCACAAGCTGTTTGCCCGAATGGAAGGTACATCCCTGCTGGATGGTACTGCTGACGGCAAGATAGCGGATCCCAA
This sequence comes from Ktedonobacteraceae bacterium, assembly GCA_041499255.1. Lineage (GTDB taxonomy): Bacteria > Chloroflexota > Ktedonobacteria > Ktedonobacterales > Ktedonobacteraceae > UBA11361. The sequence goes on from JBGQJX010000086.1 coordinate 3,731, forward strand.
CGTCAACCCCGACCACCTCCGTATGCGTTTCAGGGGTAGGGTCTGCTACCTCTACCTCAAGGGAGACCAGCAAGTAGAATTGCTTTTTGGCTTTGTCATACCAGAGCTTTGCAGCCCCGATGGATGCCCCCTGCTCAATGAGCGCCACATGCTTGCTATAGCCAGTATAGGGTAGCACGACACGCCCGGAAAGCGTCAGGATACTCACCCGCTGCTCGGTCTTGAAGCTATAGTCATGTCCCCGTTGATAGGTCAGGGAGGGAGAGCTGAACGTGGGAGCCTGGTCAAGACCCTTGTAGCGTTTCTTGGTTGTGCCAGCCTTGCGCAGGACAGCATTCTGCCTGACCTTTGTCCACAACGCCTTGTAGGTCGCACCGACCTGACGAGGAATACTACAGGCCATTTGTGCAGGAATGCCAAACCTGGCCCGTATCTCGGCATAGGTGCCTTCCTGCAACCGGACTGTGTTGCTCAGTTTGCCATGAGAGAAAGCATACTGGCTGACATGATTCAACGCAGCGCGGTAGGTCAGTTGCGTTTGGCGCAAGGCCTGGAATTGTGCTGGGGTGGTATGCAGTTTCAGCTTCGCCGTCATGGATACTCTCATAGAACAAGTGTATCAGAACTTCAACAACATTTCAAGCATGGAGCATTGATGAAAACTAGAGCTCCACGCCCAAGCCCCGAACAAGGAACGGCTATTCCTCCCCGCTATCAATGGACGGGGCTTCCTAGCCCGCTTTCTGTGAAAGAAATGTGAAAGAAAGAGCCAGTATAGTGACCAGATTGTGACAACTAAAGACTACACTCACTTTTGAGAAGGTACGGGCAGAGGACAAAGATAGGCAAAGTAGCCTATTTCTTCTGATGTCTCCTCTGCCTTCTTCACGATGCAATGCATCAGAAAGGGAGTTATTCTATGGCACAGATAGAAATTTCTAAGAGCATCGTGGCTCAAGAACCTGCTGAAGGGCATAAGCGCACCCTGGGCCTGGGTTCGAGCATGGCTCTTGTCATAGGCAACATGATCGGTTCGGGTATCTTTTTATTACCCGCTGCGCTTGCGGCTTTCGGAGGAATCTCTATTGTAGGCTGGCTTTTTACGGCAGCAGGCGCGATGTTTCTGGCCATGTTGTTCGCTAAACTGGCATCGATGGTGCCGAAAGTCGGCGGCCCATACGCTTATACCCGCCTGGGCTTCGGCGATTTCGCCGGATTCTGGATCGCCTGGGGCTATTGGATCTCCGTTTGGGTAGGAAACGCGGCTATTGCCGTTGCCCTTGTGAGCTATCTCCAGGGAGTTATCCCCATCCTGGGTGAGCAACTCTGGCTATCCGGTGTGGTTGCCGTCGGGTTGATCTGGCTCGTGACCTGGATCAACGTGATGGGCATCAAGCAAGCAGGTGTGTTCCAGGTGATTACCACCATCATGAAATTGGTGCCGTTGGTAGCAATGGCCACGATTGGATTGTTTTGGATCAACTGGAGCCACTTTATCCCCTTCAATACGAGTGGGATGCCCCCAATTCAAGCTGTCACTGCCGTCGCTGCTTTGACGCTCTGGGCTTTCCTCGGCGTAGAATCGGCAACTATTCCAGCCGATGATGTCAAGAATCCTAGCAAAACTATCCCGCGCGCAACTGTGCTCGGAACCATCATTACGGCACTGGTCTACATTCTCAGCACCGTCGCGGTGATGGGTATTATCCCGCTGGCACAACTGGGCAAATCTGGCGCGCCGTATGCCGTCGCCGCTGGCAGCATCTGGGGCCAATGGGCCTACTACGTTGTAGTAATTGGCGCAGTCATCTCGTGCCTGGGCAACTTGAACGGCTTTACCCTGATCCAGGGCCAGGTGCCAATGGCGGCAGCCCAGGACCGCCTGTTCCCTAAAATCTTTGGCAGTATGTCAAAGAGAGGTGTTCCGTGGTTTGGCGTGGTGATCTCGAGTGTGCTGGTCACTTTGCTGCTGGCCTTCAATTACTCTGGTTCCAGCAACCTTGTGCAGATCTTCAGCTTCATCATACTGCTGGCGACGCTTACCACACTGGTTCCCTACGCGTTCTGCGCCATGTCGGAACTCATGATCTTCATCAAAGATCGTGAGAAATTCAGCGGCAAGCGACTGATTGGTTCCAGCATCATCGCCATCATCGCCTTCGCCTACTCGGTGTGGACCGTAATTGGCTCCGGAGCTGATACAGTCCTCTATGGCTTCCTCCTGCTCCTGCTGGGCATTCCTGTCTACGTCTGGATGCGCAAGCAGCAATCGGATGACGCGCTAAAGACACAAGCAGCTGTAACTGATAGCGGCCAAGCGGCTTGAGCCATCTGTAGGGGCGGGAGTGGAGCGGAGTGGAGTGGGGACGCAGCCGCATCCGGGGGATGATGAAGGCAGCGTCGCCCACGTCTAACGGTCGCTCGCATTGCCCGTTCCTCCTCAGAAATAGAGAGCGTGTTTAAAGAAAAGGTGATCAACATCATGGCTACATATGGTGTATATTCCGAAGTCGGCCAGTTACGCAAGGTGCTGGTACAAAGACCAGACCTCAGCTTAAAGCGCCTGACGCCAGCGAATGCTCAGGAATTGTTGTTCGACGGAGTATTGTGGGTCAAAAAAGCTCGCTGGGAACACGATGTATTCGTCGATCAAATGCGCTCGCGCGGCATCGAAGTACTGCTCGTGGGCGATTTACTTACTGAAACCATGAACGACCCGGAAGCGCGTACATGGTTGCTAAACCGCAAAGTCACGCCTGACGAACTTGGGTTGACGCTCAGCCAGGAGCTGCGTGCCTGGCTCAATGAAATGGACGCGCACACTCTGGCAACCTATCTCACCGGTGGGTTGACTTTCCATGAGTTACCGCGCGATTTCAAAGCAATGGAGGTAATGATCTCTCAGCCCACCGATTTTGTCCTCCCCCCGCTTCCCAATCAACTGTTTACGCGCGATACCAGTTGCTGGATATATAATGGAGTGACACTTAATCCTATGTACTGGCCAGCACGCCGGCAGGAGACTCTGAACATTGCCGTCATTTACCAGTTCCATCCCGCATTCAAAGACGCGGGATTTGAGTTCTGGTACGGTGACGTTGACCAGGATCATGGCAAAGCGCATGTCGAGGGCGGAGATGTGATGCCTATCGGTAACAAAACGGTCGTTATCGGCATGGGCGAACGCACAACTCCCCAGGCTGTCGGTCAAATCGCACACAACCTGTTTGTGAAAGGAGGCGCTGAACGCGTCATTGCTGCGCGTTTACCGCGAGACCGCGCTCATATGCACCTGGACACGGTCTTCACCTTCTGCGATAGAGACCTGGTCACGATCTTTTCCCCTGTAGTCGAGCATATCCAGGCGTTCAGCATTCGACCGGGAAAGAGCGAGACAGAAATCCAGGTAACGCGCGAGGAGCACTCTTTCGTCGATGTCGTGGCAGCGGCGCTGGGCCTCAAACAATTACGCCAGGTTCCAACCGGCGGCGACGAATTTGAGGCCATACGGGAACAGTGGGAGGACGGCAACAATGTACTCGCTTTAGAGCCGGGCGTCGTCGTCGCATATGATCGCAATGATGATACCAACACCCGGTTGCGCAAAGCTGGTATCGAAGTAATCACCATCCCTGGCTCCGAATTAGGGCGTGGCCGCGGCGGCAGCCATTGCATGACATGCCCATTATTGCGCGACCCGGCCTGACGTTTACCCAGGCAGGATGGTAAAGAACTGCCGTCCTTCATCAGAGATGCGGGATGCCTCCCGCCATGTCTCCCGCCATGTCTCCGCATCTCTCTTCCATCCTCCTGGACTAAAGCGGTAAAATAAAGCAAAAATAGGAGAAAATAATATGAGCTTTAACCTGAGAAATAGACATTTCTTGAAGCTGGAGGACTTCACTCCGCAGGAAATCAAATTTCTGCTGCAACTATCAGCCGAACTGAAAGCGGCCACATACGCGGGGACGGAGGTGCAACACCTGAAAGGGAAACAGATTGCGCTCATTTTTGAGAAGGACTCAACGCGCACCCGTTGCGGCTTTGAAGTAGCGGCGTACCAGCAAGGCGCGCATGTGACCTATTTAGGCCCAAGCGGTTCGCATATTGGCTACAAAGAAACAATGAAGGATACCGCCCGTGTGCTTGGTCGCATGTACAATGGCATCGAGTATCGCGGCTTCACACAGGCGGAGGCTGAAGAACTGGCTCAATACTCTGGCGTCCCTGTCTGGAATGGCTTGACCAATGAAGCGCACCCGACGCAGGTGCTAGCCGACTTGCTCACCATGCAGGAGCACACACACAAACCGCTGGAGGATGTCTCATTCTGCTTCCTGGGCGATGCCGGCTACAATATGGCCGATTCCCTCATGATAGGAGCAGCCAAAATGGGCATGGATATCCGCCTCGCCGGCCCCAGGCAGACCTGGCCCACTGAAACCCGTGTGAGCCAGGCTCGCGCCATCGCCGCGGAGACCGGGGCGCGCATCACCCTGACCGAAGATGCCGAAGCCGCTGTCAGAGGTTGCGACTTCCTCTATACCGATGTCTGGGTGTCGATGGGCGAAGCTCCTGATCTCTGGAACGAGCGCATCAAGCTGATGCTGCCCTACCAGGTGAATAGCAAGCTCATGGCCATGACGCAGAATCCTGCCACGAAGTTTTTGCACTGCCTGCCAGCGCTCCATAACACCGGCACGAAACTCGGCAAGGAAATCTACGAGAAATATGGCCTGAGCGCCCTGGAAGTCACCGACGAGGTGTTCGAGTCGCAAGCGTCCATCGTCTTCGACCAGGCCGAGAACCGGCTGCACACTATCAAAGCTGTCATGGTAGCAACGCTTGGAGACTGATAACCTCTATGAGGGAATATCCTCCTACGCCGGGAATAACCGATGAGCGGGTCAAAGCAGAATACGATTTTGTGCGTTAAACTGCAAGCCTTTACCGCCATCGGTTCCCTGGTGGTTGAGGCTACCCTTGCCTGGACAACGTGACTGACCTCACACCTCTTCCTCCTCGAACACATACACCTCAAAATCAATTTTCTCAATGCCGTCAGTCACCCTCTCAGCATACACCTCCTGCTCCTCATCCCCAAACTCCGCGTCGTACCACGTCGTTTGCTCGTCCGTAATACTCCCCTCAAAGCACGCTCCGCGCAAATCCGCGCGTGTAAATATTGCCCCTCGCAAGTCAGCGCCCTCAAAGTGTGCATTACGCAGGTTTGCCTCTACAAAATAAGCATTGCGCAGATTTGCCCCATAAAAATCAGCCTCCGCCAAGTGTGCTTTAATAAAATACGCCCCCCGCGCGTCAGCCTTGATGAAATGTGCGCCATGGAGATTTCTCTCGCTCAAATCCATATTGCGCAGGTCACATTCATCGTAGATGTACCAATCGATATGCATCACCTTCTGCATCATGCTTGACCCTTCTACACGGGTATTACCAACAGCAAAAATTCCGCCCACCATCTTCCAATCTCATGTATTTCCCACTTACCGCAGTATAGCAGCAATCCCAAATAAAAAGAAGCAAAATGGTACTAATTGAAACGTTCGCTGGTACTTCTTGTCTATCTTGACTTATCCCACCACACGCGCTAATCTCATTCCAGATCCTTCAACTAAAAGGAAAAACAATGCAACCATCGCCATACATCACCCTATCAGACGAAGTACAGACAGCCCTACAGGAGCAACGCCCCGTCGTCGCTCTCGAATCCACGGTCATTGCCCATGGTCTCCCATACCCCGCTAACATCGAAGTAGCACAATCCATGGAAGCAGCCATTCGTGCCGAAGGCGCCATTCCCGCCACTATTGGCATCCACAACGGCGCCATCAAAATCGGCTTGAACCTCGACGAGATTACCCGCCTGGGCACCGCGCAACATGTGCGCAAAGTCAGCAGGCGCGACCTCGCCATCACCCTTGCCACAAAACAACTCGGCGCAACCACCGTCGCCGGAACCATGCTATGCGCCAGCATGGTTGGCATCCGCTTCTTTGCCACCGGCGGCATCGGTGGCGTCCACCGTGGCGCCGCAACCAGTATGGACATCTCCGCGGACCTCACAGAGTTGAGTCGCTCTCCCGTCCTCGTCGTCTGTGCCGGAGCGAAATCTATCCTCGATCTCGACCTCACTCTCGAATACCTGGAAACTCAGGGCGTACCCGTCATTGGCTGGCAAACCGGCGATTTCCCCGCCTTCTACGTCCGCAACAGCGGACGCCCCTTGACCTATCGCGCCGATGACGTCGCCACAGTCGCAGCCATCGCCCGCGTACAATGGCAATGCAACCTCCACGGCCTGGTCGTCGGCTGCCCCATACCAGAACAATACGCTATGGACCCAGGCCCGCTTGAAGCCGCCACCGAGGAAGCCCTGCGCCTCGCCCATCAACAAGGTATACGCGGCTCAGCCACCACCCCCTTCCTCCTCGCCCACGTAGCAAAAGTAACCTCCGGAGAAAGCGTTGCAGCCAACAAAGCCTTACTCATCAACAACGCCCTCTGGGCAGCTCGCTTCGCCAACGCCTTCTATACATAAACGCCATGCTCTTTATAGAATTCGCTATGCCAAACAAAACGGGACACCCTTCGCAGGTGTCCCAACTCTTTGTCAGCGATTGAATCTTCGTTTAAGCCGCAACATTGATAACAATTGCCTGTAAATGTTCCTGTTCCTCCGGTACTGGCTGGCCGTCCTCAATCAGCGACTCGATATGTAGACGAATAGCATCTCTAGCCATGGCAATAGCCTCTTCCAGAGTTTCTCCCTGGGTTACGCAGCCGGGAAGAGATGGCACAGTAACCGTGTAGCCACCCTCGTCAATATCGGGATTGAGAATGATAGTATAGCGATATTCACTCATAAGCTTTATCTCTTCCTTCAGCGTCAAAGCAGTTCCCGCAGTTCATCCAATAAGATAGCACAAAGTTAGCAGAATGCACAGCTAATCATGCCCCCTACCCTAATTTGACAACACCCCCACCCCAGGGCTATCATGCTATAAGGAAAACGACATACCACACACCGGAGGAACATTTCATGACCGATTCCACAGCCACGAATAATGGCATTGTGTTTCATACCCATACACTCAGCAATGGCCTGCAACTCGTCGCCCAGCCCATGCCCGACTTCGAATCCGTCGCCGTCTCCTACTACGTTCGTACCGGCTCTCGCGACGAGCCAGACCCCACTATCGCTGGTGTCTCCCACTTCTTAGAGCACATGGTGTTTAAAGGCACCCAGACCCTGGATTGGCAACAGATCACCCTCGAATTCAACAAAATTGGCGCCGAACTCAACGCCTTCACCTCGCAAGAGGCCACCGTCTACTTTGCGCGCGTGCTGGGTGAATACCTGGATCGCGCCGTTGAACTGCTCAGCGACATGATGTATCCTCGACTGGCCGAAAGCGACTTCGAGACAGAAAAAGAGGTCATCGTCAACGAGATCGCTCGCTCAGAGGACCAGCCCTACAATTCCACCTACCGCCGTTTAATGCAGACCTATTTCGGCACCCACCCCCTCGGCCATGACGTGCTTGGCACGCCAGAGAGCATCCGCAATATGCATGTTGAGCAGATGCGCGAGTACTGGAATCGCCGCTATGCGGCCAACAATATAATCCTGGCCATCGCCGGCAACTTCGATTGGGAGCACATTCTCCAGTTGGCGGAAAAACACTGCAACAACTGGCGCGTCGGTGACGCCAGTCGCAACGTTGAACACTACGAGCCTGCCCAATCAATCAACGATGTCGTCGTTGACAAAAAGCTCAAGCAGCAAATCATGATCCTCGCCATGCCTTCCGTAGATCTGAAGGACCCCGACTACTACGCCGCCAACCTCGCCGGCAGCATCCTGGGGGACAGCGAAGGCTCACGCCTTTACTGGAACATCTACCAGAAGGGGTTGGCAGAATCGGCCAGCGCCAGTATCATGTCCATGGAAGGTACCGGTGTTTTATCGATGCAGGCCAACTCAACACCCGATATGGCCCCGCGCGTTCTCAAGCTGCTGCGCGGAGAGCTGAATAATTTCCTGGATGAAGGGGTCTACGAAGACGAACTGCGCCGCGCTAAAGATAA
>JBGQJX010000087.1:0-11801 GCA_041499255.1 Ktedonobacteraceae bacterium
GCGCAGGAGGCGTTGCATAATACAGTTAAGCATGCGAAGGCGAACGCGGTTGAGTTGCGATTTGACTGTTCATCGGAGTTAGTGCTGCTGGAGGTGGCGGATAACGGCCTGGGCTTTGATCCGCACAATACATATCCTGGCCACATGGGTTTGCAATCGATGCGGGAGCGTATCAGAAACCTGGGAGGATCGTTGCAGATTGAGAGTGCGCCAGGGCAAGGGACACGTATTGTCGCCCGGCTTCCACAGCATCAAGGCTCATTGAGTAGTAATAGTGAAAAGAGCTTATAATGACTTCAAATGAATTACCCCAAGGAATGGCGCAAAACACGATTTCTCTGATGCTTGGTCATCCAGACCCGGAGACGCTTCTGACTCCTGAACTGCGCAATGCCATGGAACACGTCATAAGTTCTCCTCAAGCTTATACAGGACTACAGTATGGTCCAGAGCAGGGAACGCAAAGTCTTATCACTTTTCTCCTAGAAAAAATCGATCGAGAGCAGGGTCTCTCTCTACATCATGGTAACCTGATGTTGGTAGCAGGCTCGACGCAGGCCGTAGATATGCTTGCGAGGCTGTATGCCAGGCCAGGAGGAGTGGTGCTGGTTGAGGCACCAACCTATGTTGACGCCATTCACATTTTTCGGGATCATCAGATCGAGTTGTGCTCAATTCCGGTAGATGAAGATGGTCTTATCACGAGCGAGTTAGAAAAACAGGTAGCAATGGTGCACTCGAGCGGAAAATTAATAAGCTTCCTCTATACCGTACCGAACTACCACAACCCGACGGGCAGCACATTGCCCGAAGCACGGCGAATCGAGATTATCAAGTTAGCTCGCCATTACGGCTTCATGATTGTGGAGGATGATGTTTATCGCGATCTCTCTTTTGATGGCGCGGTGCCAGCCAGCTTTTATGCCCTCGCCGCCAGCATGGCTATGTTGGCAAGGGAAGATCCACTGCTTTCCGATCGGCAAACACACGCCTCCCTGGCGAACAACGAGCAGGTGTTGAGCATTGGTAGTTTCTCGAAAACACTGGCACCCGGATTGCGGCTTGGCTGGTTGCTTGGTTCTGAAGATGCCATCCAGCACTGTATCAACTGTGGGACAACGCAAATGGGAGGTGGCGCGAATCCTTTCGCAGCTCAAATCGTTGCTGAGTACTGTCGGAGCGGGTATTGGGAAAAGCACATAGAGTACGTGCAGTCACTCTACAAAACGCGCCGCGACGTCGCGCTATCAGCACTGGACCGGTATATGCCTTCTGACGTGCGGTGGACACATCCTGCAGGCGGATTTTTCATCTGGCTGAGTTTGCCGAAGCATGTCTTTGCTCAACACGTCAAGCGCCTTGCGCTCCAGAAAGGAGTTTTGCTGGCGGCGGGAGAAGGGTTCTTCGTGAATCCTGTGGATGGAGAGCACAATTTACGTCTTGCCTATAGTTGCGCGGTACCTAGCGAGATAGACACTGGGATACGCATTGTGGCACAGGTTATTGAGAGATTAATGAATTACCAGGCAAGCTAAAGCTTCTGAATTATCCGAACGTATGGTCTGATATTTCATATAGTCATTGACTACAAAAAACACGTTGCGCTGTGGATATGGTATACTTTATGCACGCCAGTCACCTTGAGTCAGACGAGGAGGCACTCCATGGAGCGTAAACCGCGTGCTCGTTACGATGAATTTGCAGACCAATTTACGTCTATCATGTATGAGCATTGGTCAGATATTCTCCAGGTTGTCAACCGCCAATCTCCCCGTGTTGCAGCGCTTCTGCGAGTGGCAACCCCATCCGGTTTAAAACGAGTCAATGGTATTTGGCATATCCAGGTAATGATAAAGCGTGTGGTGCAGCCTGATAAGCTACATCAGCCTCGCGACAATGAAATTGTGGCCCAGGCTATCAGGCTATGGGCACACTCGGAAGCAAAATTAAAATTACCCCGTGTGATTGTGAGTTTCGAACTCTGATTACATACACTAAGAAGGAGTTTGCATGTCTGCTGCACAGCCTAAGGCGCGGCGACGTTTTCCTGGTCTGGATCCTACAGTCCTTCAACACCCCTATGATCGCGCCGCTCTCAATGCCCTACAAAAGGTGCCTGGTCTCGATATTATTGTGCGTAAATTCATTGAGTTGTTTCCCGAACGTGTAGCTTATATTCAAAATGTTGCTCAGACGGTGCGGGTAACCAGGACGCAATGTCCCCAGTTATACGTGCAGTTACGTGAGGCCTGCGCTATTCTTGATTTACGCGAGCCAGAACTCTACGTCGCACAAAATCCGCTTCCCAATGCCTGGACAAGCGGTCACGTCCGCCCTTATATTATACTCACCAGCGGCTTGCTGGATTTGATGAATGAAGACGAGGTCATGGCTGTCATAGCTCATGAACTTGGCCATATCAAATCCGGACATGTCCTTTACCGAACAATGGCCCTCTGTATTACACTTGTGCTCACATTGATTGGTGATTTGACACTTGGTGTTGGACGGTTAGTCGGGCGCTCTCTTGAAGCAGCACTCCTTGAGTGGTATCGAATGTCGGAATTTACCGGAGATCGTGCTGCTTTACTGGTGGTACAGGATTCACAAGTAATGCTCTCATTAATGATGAAGTTCGCAGGCGGAACGCTTTTTCAACGCCATCAACTAGATGCCAGTGAGTTCTTAAAGCAGGCCGAACTCTATGAAGCCATGGATGCAAACCTGCTCGACAGGATTTACAAAATGCTCCTGGTTGCACCAGTAACCCACCCGTTGACCATTGTCCGTGCGCGTGAAATCATGAACTGGTCAGAGAGCCAGGAGTACAAGGATATCCTTGATGGACGTTACAGCCGGACGAAAGTAGAAGCAAACGGCAATACCAGGACAGGCGAGCGAAATAAAAACAGCCAGTCTTCAGGCTCACCTGACACGAGGCTCATTCGATGCCCGCAATGTGGACGTGAACAGACTAACCGACGTTTTTGTAGCCTTTGCGGCGGAGCAATAATGTGATAAAAGGGAGGAAGAGCACTACGTCTCGCCTGGTTGGCTACCTGATGATCGTAGGTGCAACAATCCTGTTTGGTTTCAATGGGACACTCTCACGGTTCCTCTTCGATAACGGTGTAACGCCCATTACGCTGGTTGAGTTGCGTATGACGATTGGTGGGGTATTCCTACTGGTAGTGCTCCTGGTTAGTAGACGCAAAGAACTGAAGATACCGCAGCGTTCCATCGGTTGGTTATTTGCTTTTGGACTTTCCTTAGCCTTTGTGACTTTTACCTACTTTATGGCCATCAGCCGTTTACCCATAGCTATAGCCCTGGTAATTGAGTTTAGTGCTCCTGCCTGGATGGTGCTCGGTGAGACAATCTGGTTCAGGCATAAGCCCTCGAGCTATGTATTACTTGCCTTAGCTTTGACCTTCGGAGGTATTATTTTATTAACTGGCATCTGGCGATTGAGCCTCAGGGGGTTGGATTCCGTTGGACTCCTTTTTGCCCTACTCTCTATCCTGACGTATATTGCTTATCTACTGCTTGGCAGGCATGTTGGGCGAGATATTCCCACCCTGACGACAACCAGTTTTGGCGCACTTATTGCTGGAGCATTCTGGTTCACTGTTCAACCGCCCTGGTCTATCCCAGCAAATACCTGGACGCCCAATCACTTATGGTTGATTTTTCTAGTGGGCACTATTGGTATGGCAATTCCCTTTTCCCTTGTACTCGGTGCTCTACGGCGTATCGATGCCACGCGTGTTGGCATTGCTAGCATGCTGGAACTTGTCGCGGCCGGGGTTATTGCCTATTTCTGGCTTGGGCAGTATCTCGATGTTTTGCAAATTGCAGGGTGTTTGTCCGTGCTGATTGGAGTAGCAATATTACAGTACGAAAAACAGGAGGTACAAACTACATCAACGAATTGACTTTTCACGATACGGATCGTGTTTTTCGAGATGATAGCTCTCCTGATACGCCTCACAGACCATCCTACAAATTTCTTCTGGATCATCAGAAATGCGCAGCAACGCTACGTCGTCTACTGAAACTTTCTCTTCCGCCAGCATCGTCTCACGAATCCAATTTAAGAGTCCTTCCCAGTATTTTGAACCATAGAGAATCACCGGGAAGTTACTCACCTTCTTTGTCTGAATAAGTGTAAGTGCTTCGAAAAGTTCATCCATTGTACCAAAACCGCCGGGAAAGATTATAAAGGCATTTGAGTATTTGACGAACATTGTTTTGCGTACAAAGAAGTAGCGAAAGTCGAGTGAGATATCGAGATACTGGTTAGGAACTTGCTCGAAAGCAAGCTCGATGTTACAGCCTATAGAAAGATTTCCCCCTTCCTGTGCACCTTTATTCGATGCTTCCATGATACCTGGTCCCCCACCAGTAATGATGCCGAAACCGGCTTTTGCCAATAGACGCCCGGTCTCAACTGCTGCGGTGTATACAGGATCATCAGGCTGTGTGCGTGCTGAGCCGAAAACGGTCACACAAGGGGGAATATGAGCAAGAGCATCAAAGCCATTGACGAACTCACTCATAATCCGCATTACACGCCATGGATCAGTGATGGTAAAATCGAAATGTAAGGCACGCTCAAAAGCGTGCTCATCCTCTCGTTGCTGTTCTTGCGGCACCCCTTCAGATGGACTAATCAATGGTTGTGCAGGGCGAGTTAATAATCGTTCATCTTCAGTCGCCCCCCGGCCCTTACCTCTTAGAGAGCGGTAGCGGTCCGCTGCTTTTTTTCCTCGATTGTTTGATCCGTTTTTCATACTATTACTATTACGACTCATTCATCTTCTCTAATTCTACCGCTATATCTTTTCAGAGTTAGAAGCAGATTATTCACCCCTGGCTCGTTCAGTATAATAACATGGGCGTCTACAAAAAGCGAGTAATGTAGCTATTTTACTGTCCTTTCTCATTCATTGTTCGGTATCTAATGGTGACTCGTCGACATCTTGAACTTCCTCCACAAGGTTGGGCCAACCTTTTATTACTATAGTAGCAAGAGGAGGTAACGTTAACAGTATTGAATGCGGACAAGATTGCCAATATACTGGTCCGCTAGGCATTGGCTGCAAATTTTCCAGGCCGCCACCGCCGTAGCGATTGGCATCACTGTTGAGTATTTCATAATATTCTCCTGCGAAGGGTACGCCCAGTCGGTATCCATGCCGGACAATAGGAGTGAAATTACATACAAAAATGACTGCATCGTCCTGGTTCTTCCCCCGACGCATAAAAGACACCACACTATTATCGGAATCATGCACATCGATCCAGGAAAATCCTTCAGGCTCGCAGTCTAAGATGCTAAGAGCTGGTTCTTGCTGGTATATTTTGTTCAAATCATGTACAAAGTCACGTAATTGTGTATGACGAGGATCACTTGGTGGTTCAAGTAAATGCCAATCCAGACTCTCAGCATAATTCCATTCATGCCATTGCCCAAACTCACCACCCATAAAGAGCAGTTTTTTCCCCGGATGTCCCCACATATACCCGAAGAAAGCGCGTAAGTTCGCAAAACGTTGCCACAGGTCGCCAGGCATTTTATTGATCAGTGAGCCTTTAACGTGAACAACCTCGTCATGGGAGAGCGGTAGTACGAAATTTTCAGAATACGCATACATCAAGGAGAAGGTGATGAGATTGTGGTGATAACGACGATAAATGGGATCCAGGTGTATATACTCCAACATGTCGTGCATCCAGCCCATATTCCATTTCATCGAAAAACCCAGGCCGCCAACATACGTAGGACGAGAGACCAATGGCCACGCCGTAGACTCTTCAGCGATAGTTAGTGTTCCAGGTTGTTCTGCATATACCGCCTCATTAAGTTTGCGCAAGAAATCTACCGCCTCTAGATGTTCACGCCCACCGTACTGGTTAGGAACCCATTCACCGGCTTTGCGCAGGTAGTCGAGATAGAGCATTGAGGCAACGGCATCTACACGTAAACCGTCTATATGATATTCTCGTAGCCAGAATAGGGCATTCGCGATGAGAAAGTTCTGTACTTCACTCCTCCCGTAGTTAAAGACTAGAGTTCCCCACTCTTTGTGTTCACCCCTGCGTGTATCGGCATATTCATAGAGGTGTGTACCATCAAAGTAGCTTAGTGCATGACCATCTTTCGGGAAGTGCGCAGGAACCCAATCTAGCAAGACGCCTATCCCTTGTTGATGCATATAATCAACGAAATACTGAAAATCCTCGGAAGGTCCAAAGCGACTGGTGGGGGCATAATAACCCGTGACCTGATAACCCCAGGAACCATCAAAAGGGTATTCTGATATGGGCATGAGTTCAATATGGGTAAAGCCCATGTCTTTGACATACGCAGCCAGGGCATGTGCCAACTCACGATACGTTAGGAAGCGACTCTCTTCGGGATAACCCTCCCTGCGCCGCTCGGGAACGTGCCTCCAGGAACCAAGGTGCACCTCATAAATGGAAATAGGCGAGCTTGTCTGTTGCCGCCGCACGCGCTGCTGAATCCAGTCATTATCTTGCCACTCGTAGTGATGTATATCTGCCACGACACTGGCCGTCAGCGGGCGCAATTCCGCGGCAAAACCATAGGGATCAGTTTTCTCAACAGAATAGTTATTGTAACGTGAGAAGATGGCATATTTGTATAGAGCACCAGCCTGCAACCTGGGCACGAAGCATTCCCAAACCCCCAGATCCTGATGCCGTAGGTACATTGGATTCTTGCCGCGTTCCCAATTATTAAAATCGCCAACGACCGAGACTGCCAGTGCATTCGGTGCCCACAAAGCAAAGTGAACACCTGAAACACCATTAACAGCACGTAGATGCGCTCCCATCTTCTCATAAATCTGATAATTCTTCCCCTGACCGAAAAGATGCAGATCGAAATCGCTAAATACCGATGGTATATTCTGTTCTATAAGTGGTGTATCGCCCGGCACATTGTCCTTATGATGTGGTAAAGTCATGGCATTTTCCTTGTTTTTTCTGACTTGTGTTCTTTGTAAGTCATCGCTGCAACGAGGCTCTCGCTGAATTGACATCACTAGCATAACACAAATGAGAAGGAGGGAACATTTGTCACTCACTTCTGTATTGTCATATGATGGTATGAGGGCTATCCATCCGCAACGTCGCTACCGCGCCAGTTTATCTTCTGCAATGAATTGGGCTCCCCATTCAGTTAGCAGTGATGCACGGAAATAATGGATGAGCAAAACAATTGAGGAGATACTACCCAATGCAATCTTCAACTAATCAGGATATCCAGCGTTATCTCGGTATCCATCGAGTCATCGAGCCTGAAGGAGCACTGCCGCAACCAGCCTGGAAACTTGATAATACACCCATAGCCTTTCCCACTGAAACCTTGATCTATGTGCAGAAACTGCATATAGACTCAGCCAGTTTCACCCAGATTGCACACGCCTGTGATCGAGATACCGAACGGATGAAGAGACATATCATGGATATTGTAGCAACGCGTGGCAAAATGCATAACCCGGTGACCGGTTCTGGTGGGGTGCTGATAGGAACGGTGGAGCAACTCGATGAGTTCTATGGAGAAAAACACCACCTGACTATAGGAGATACCATTGTTAGTCTTACTTCTTTGAGCTGGTTACCACTGCACCTGGAACAAGTCCACAATATTTACCTGGACCGTTCCGAGGTAGAGGTTGAGGGGAAAGCCATTTTCTTTCGCAGCAATCCACTGGTAAAACTGCCAGATGATCTTCCACAAAGCCTGGTCGTGGCTGCCCTGGACGTCGCTGGAGCACCTTCGCGGGTGACTGCACTTGTGTATCCAGGGCAGCGAGTAACGGTGCTGGGGGCGGGAGGAACAGCAGGATTATTGACGTTATGTGCTCTCCGTCAACAACTTGGCCCCACTGGAACAATCATAGCTATTGAGTACAGTGAGCAAGCCTTAGAGGATGTTGCTTCACTGGGTGTTGCCGACGTTCTTGTGCAGGCTGATGCGACACGTCCGCTTGATGTTCTTGAGCGTGTACGCCAGAAAGTTTATACAGATCAAGATTACCTGGCCGACCTTACTATAAATGTCGTCAATGTTCCTGGTACGGAGTTTACCACTATTCTGCTGACGAAGGCGGATGGATGTATTCTCTTCTTCAGTATGGCGACCAGTTTTACTGTAGCGACCCTGGGTGCCGAAGGAATGGCGCGGCAGGTGGAGATGCATATTGGGAATGGCTATATGCCAGATCGCGGGACTGTGGCATTACAGTTGTTGCGAGACAATCCTATCTTACACGCTATCTTCACCCAAAGATTTGGTTCATAGAACTGAGAGTTTTTTTGAAAGCTACCGCTGCAAGGAAGCATATGACAACCTCCATCAATCTCGCTCAAACTGTTGCAGATGCGAACATCCAGCGTCTCTCCTTGATTGGCCTCTCGAAAAATGTAGGTAAAACAACGACAACGAATTATCTGTTGGAGACACTTATCAGTCAAAGACTCTACAGAGCTGAGGAAATAGCTATCACATCGCTTGGCCTCGATGGAGAAGCGATTGATGCCCTTACAGGACTTCCGAAGCCTCGTTATTTACCCCAGACAGGAATCCTGGTAGTGACCACTGCGGACCTACTCCACCAGGCTGAGAATGAGGGAGCACAGTTTCATCATCTGCAGGAGTTTCCTGGGAGAACAGCATTGGGGCCTGTAATTCTAGCACGCGTTTCGCGCGCAGGTCAGATAATCATCGCTGGACCGACCTTACTAAGCCAACTTCGCGGCGTACTTGATAAACTGGAAGCGTATGGGGCACGTCTCAGTATCATCGATGGCGCAATAAACCGCCTGGGAGCTGCCGCTCCAACTATCAGCGATGCTTGCATTGTCTGTACAGGAACGAGCGCAGGCGCGACTCCAGAAATTGTGGCCAGGAGAACAACTGATGTCTTCACTCGTCTAACAGTGCCTCAATCATCCTGGACAGATGAATATAAGAAGATACTAGCCGGAGAACGCCTGGTTATGTTTTCTCCTGGTACACATGATGAGAACGTTTTGGGTTACACGGGCGATGCTGAACCAGCTAGCGAAGCCTCCTGGATTGTGGAAGGAATGCAATCCAGGAAAAATGTGGTCTACCTGCTGCGAGGTGCCTTTACGGAAGAGCTTTCACGAGAAATACTGAGACAATTGTCACAAGAGCCTGCTTCTAATTGCCAAAGTGAACTAATTGTTAGTGATGGCACTAGAATTTTTTGTCACACAGTCACGCTCCGGCGTCTAGAGTCTAGAGGGTTACGTATCAAAGTGGCTACCCCTATTCGGATTCTTGCCCTGACTATCAATCCCTATACTCCAGAGTATTCCTGCCAACCGCGGCATCTTTTAAATGCTCTTGTTAGGCATTTGCCAGATAAGCGTGTACCGATTGTTGACGTAGTTTCAGGCCAGTGGGCGTAATATACTCTAAATGAGTTTGTTGTAACCACCGCCGGTACTCAAACTTTCTCACCATGCTGTAAAGCATAGGGCAGTCTATGCTATAATGAACCCATGAAAATGTGTAAGCGTTGGAAGGATCGCAGACCTCTCACAATCTCAGAAAACACTGTCCCTCAGCACTCAAATGCGCTAGAATACGTGAGAAGTAGAAATTGCAGAGAAAGGGTGGCTATTGACATATGACGATCGATCTTACACTTATGAAAAGACGACTCGAGACAAAACGAGCGGACCTGGAAAAACATATTGCGAGCTTAACCGAAGCACATCCTAAACCCGTAGATGCCATTGAGGCTAGCGATGGTTCTCAAGATTTTGAGGAGATTGCTGTCGACTTCTTAGAAATACAGCAGGAGCAGTCGCTACTTGTCAACGAGCAGGCTCTCTTAACGGAAATAGTAGAGGCACTCGAGCGTATTGAAAATGGAACGTATGGATATTGCATCGATTGTGGACAGCCTATACCAGATAAACGTTTGGAGGCTCTACCCTGGGCTGCTCGCTGTATCAAACACGAGGCAAGCCTGGAAGAGAGAAATCTCAGAGTTACAGAGACTTACGATGCTGAACTCGGTTGATTTTCGTCACAATTGCATAACCACTTCAGGTTTTACAAAGTACGACATTGAAAGAAAGAACAGATCATTTTGACAATTAAACGCGCACGAATCTATGATGCACTAGCTCTGCTTGTCGTAATTGTGGTAATCGCGCTCGACCAGTGGACAAAAGCACTGGTTGTTGCAAACCTGAGTCCACCAGAGACCAGATCACCAGTCCCGATTATCGGTGACTATCTCACGATCTACTATATCCAGAATAGTGGAGCAGCATTCAGTTTATTGGCGAATAACATCGTTCTGGCAGTGCTCATTGGAGTTGCCATATGCGTAATCGTTTATCTTTATGCGCGTATGTTCAATACAGGGCCGCTGGCTTTCAAACTCATTTTTGGCCTGATTATCGGAGGAGCAGCAGGTAATCTGATTGACCGGGTCATTCATGATGGATACGTAGTCGATTTCATTTTTTTTCGTATCCCACAGATCGGTTATCACTTTGCCATCTTCAATATTGCGGACGCGTCAATATCGATAGGTGTGGTTCTTCTCTTCCTTTTTATTTTGCTAGGTGGCCTACGTAAATCGGGGGCTGCTATGAATAAACAAAAAGCTGTGAATGACACAGCAAGGAGCACTTTGCCACAAATAGAGCAGAGTGACTCATTACATCGGACGGAGCAGGATGTACAATCCTGATATGATTCATTCAGATCACCTCCATGTGCGGCAATCCTGGCATATTGGAGAAAAAGAGATAGGCCAGAGAGTAGACCGCTGTTTAGTATCCGTTTTGGACGATATTTCTCGTACTGCCGTGCAACAATTGATTGCCGAGGGAAAAATACTCGTCAACGGGCATACCAGCAAGCCCGGCTACATACTCAGGGCTGGTGATGAGGTGCGAATACTTCAAGATACTACCGAACCTCCTACCAGCAAAGCCAGACCACAGTCGATACCACTCGATATAGTCTATGAGGATGAAGATCTGGTGGTCGTGAACAAAGCAGCAGGTATAGTCGTTCATCCAGGTCCTGGACATACGGACGATACGCTGGTCAACGCTTTGCTAGCTCGCTATCCTGATCTTCGGGGTGTTGAAGGCCTGCGTCCAGGTATCGTTCATCGCCTCGATAAAGATACCTCCGGGTTGATTATTGTGGCAAAAAATGCGCGTACCCAGGCTGCGCTAATCGAACAAATGAAGCAGCACCAGGTAGTAAAACGCTACATTGCCCTGGTCGAAGGCGTCGTATCGCTCGATCATGGGAGCATCGATGCTCCTATTGGCCGAAACCCGCGGCACCGCCAACAAATGGCTGTCATGGCTACGGGAAGTAGAGAGGCGCGCACGCATTTTCGTGTGTTGGAACGCTTTCGCCGGCATACTCTCCTGCTTCTAGAGTTGGAGACCGGGCGTACCCACCAGATTAGAGTACATTTGAAGGCGATTGGACATCCAGTGGTAGGAGATCCAGTCTATGGATCGGGTAACTCGCGTGGGAATTTCTCATTGAAACGGCAGTTTCTTCATGCATTCCAGCTTACGTTTACCCATCCTGGTACCGGGAAGATTTTGGCATTAGAGGCCCCACTTCCCGAGGATTTGAAAGCAGTGTTGCTTCAGAAATCTTCACTATAGTACCTTGCCAAACTGCTGCGGTGTGGTCTATAATATCACTAACAAAGAAGATCCTGGAACACACATAAAAGCGTCCTTCGTAGAAA
>JBGQJX010000088.1:0-11780 GCA_041499255.1 Ktedonobacteraceae bacterium
AACACAGGTTGTGCAAGAAAACATACTATGTTAATAATTTTTGCTGGCTGCGTCTACTAAAGAAATATGATAAAGTTTCTTTACGAGTACTGAAGCACAAAAAGCGCCTGAGTTTTATTGTGCAGTTAACTAGACATGAAGAAGCAAATTAAGAAAGTTCTTGAAAAAAGCCCAATATTCATTGATTTTCTTACAGTAATTAGATAGAATACTGTAGTAACACCTGAAGATAAATTACCGTGTATACATAAGTAAAATAGATAGAGAATGTGCGCGTAATAAATGTAGGAGCAAAAAGGGTAGTTTTGTTGCATATGATGATAAGATCTCCAGAGGTTTGTTAACAGAACCCTGCGAATTTGGATGAAAAATGAATTTTTCTGACTTGCTCGATGAATTTCGTAAAGCGCGAGGAATAAGTAAGAAGCAGCTTGCGCAAATCTCTGACTTAACTCCAGGCTATGTAAGTTTGCTAACGCGTGGAGCACGCACAGCACCATCTTTTGAAACTGTGATGGCCCTGGCAAGGGCTTTAAAATTAGACGAGGAGCAGCGTTCGCGTTTTTTTGAAGTTGCGGGCTACTCTTCTTTATTCTCGTCAGCCACTTCAGATCTCTTCTCAGAGTCGGTCGCCTCTCATCTGCACGATGCTGGACGAATAGAAGATCCATTGGAAGAGCAGAGGAGAGCGATCCCCAGGCAACAAGTGTTTTATGGGCGAGAGAAAGAACTTGAGCAACTACAACACCTTATACTAGGAAAGCCCGCAGTGCAGTGTCTTGCGATACTAGGCATAGGAGGCGTGGGCAAGACGAGCATCACAATAGAGCTGGTAGAGCGGATTAAAGATGAATTCGAGTACGTTCATTGGTATCCCTTTCAAACCCCTGCAGAGGAAACGTTTTCAAACATCATGACGGACTGCCTGCGTTATTTCTCCGAGGAGCCCGAAAAAGATGTGGAGGGTGATGCGAATAGCAAACTAGACTATTTTATTACCTGCCTGGAGAAACACCGTTGCTTACTCATTTTGGATAATTTCGAATCCTTGCTGAAAAGTGGGAGCCTTGTAGGAGAATATGCGGATGGATATAGGGAGTACGGTAAATTGCTCAATCTTGTATGCTCTCGCCAACATCGTAGTTGTCTTATATTGACCAGTCGAGAGAAACCAGATGAGGTAGCGCATCAAGAAGGAACGGTAGTGAAATCGTGGCTGCTTTCTGGTGTGGAAGATGAGGATGCGCGCATGATTTTGCGCGACAAAGGTCTGATGGTGGAAAATGACGCGTGGAGAAGGCTGGTACAACTTTATTCTGGCAACCCATTTGCCCTACAACTTGTCTCTCCTTCTATACGTGATGTCTTTGGCGGAGACATAGAAGCATTCCTTAACAGCCTGGAAGAAAAACAAGAACAAGTCGTCGTAGTCAGCGTGGTCCATGACTTGCTCGCCCAACAATTTCAGCGCCTCTCTGAAATGGAGAAGGAGGTGATGTACTGGTTAGCTATCGAGCGCGAATCTGTGAATACGCAAAGACTGCGAGAAGATATCTTGCAAATCGCCGCGAAGCCAGATTTGCTCAATGTGCTTGAGTCGCTGCTGCGACGTTCTCTGATCGAGCGCAAAGATGTGACTAGATTCGGATTACAGCCATTGGTAATGGATTACATGACCAATCAACTTGTGCAAGAAGTGTATGAAGAGATTGGCAGACAACAATTCGTTCTCCTGGAGAGTCACGCGCTGATTAAGGCTGAGACAGAGGACTATGTACGGAGAGAGCAGATGCGTTCCATCCTTACGCCTCTGAAAGAGAAATTGCTCGCAAATTTCAATCAACAGGAGATCAAGGGTAAATTGCAAAATTTGCTTACTATCCTGCGTGAGGAAGGACCACAAAAATCAGGCTATACAGCGGGTAATATCCTTAATCTCCTTCTCGATCTTGATTATGATCTGCGCGGGTATGATTTTTCGTCTCTCACCGTACGGCAAGCCTATTTACGTGAAAAAGGGGTGCCGGAAGTGAACTTTGCACACGCAAACCTGTCCGGCTCGGTATTTACTGACACCTTTGGCAGCGTGCTCTCGGTAGCGTTAAGCCCCGATGGCAAACTCCTTGTCGCAGGAACGGCTAATGGTGAGGTTCGTATATGGCAGATGGAAAAGAGAAGATTGCTGCATACCTGTAAAGGACATACCGACTGGGTACGCTCCGTAGCTTTCAGCGCTGATGGCAAGATATTGGCGAGCGGAAGCCATGATCGAACAATACGCTTGTGGGATGTAGATACGGGTCAATGTACCGGTATATTCACCGAGCACGAAAATAGAGTGAGAGCTGTGACCTTTAACTTCGATGACGAAAAACCGCTGCTGGCAAGCAGCAGCGATGACAAGACAATACGCATCTGGGATATACAAACGCTTACTTGTCTTCACACCTTGCCTGGGCACCGTGATAAGGTCAACGCAATTGCCTTCAGTCCCGACGATCATACCCTTGTGAGTGTCAGTCACGATGAAACCATGCGCATTTGGGATGTGGATGGAGGCTATCTTCTGAAAGAACTACCTGGAGACGGTGGCTGGATCTGGTCTGTAGCTTTTAGTAGTGATGGTAATACTCTCGCCTGTGGCAATGAGGACGGCACGATTAGCCTTTGGAATATGCATACCCATCATTGCTTACAGACCCTGGCTGGTGGTCATAGCGCTAGAGTGAATACTGTGACATTCAGTCCTCGTAGGGATATACTGGTCAGCGGCAGTGACGATAAGACTGTACGCCTATGGAATTTGAGTACAGGTCGCTCGCAGCCATTAACTGGACATACCAACTGGGTACGTTCCGTTTCTGTTAGTTATGATGGTTCTATCCTCATTAGTGGAAGTGATGACGAGACCGTGCGTATATGGGATGCAAACAACCATCAGTGTCTTTACACACTGCAAGGCTATAGCGGTTGGGTGTATTCCGTTGCCTTTAACTCCGGTGCATCACCACTGCTCGCTAGTGGAGGAGATGACATGCGCGTACGTCTCTGGGATGTGGGGACCGGCGATCGCTTGCTGTCTTTACATGGACATACCCATCGTGTTAGAGCAGTCACCTTCAGTTCCGATAACAGCAAGATTGCCAGCGCGAGCGACGATCAAACAGTGCGCATCTGGGAGGTCGAGACAGGCATCTGCCTCTCGCTATTGCGAGGCCATAAGCACCGCGTACGCTCAGTGACCTTTAGCCCCGATAACAGCAAAATTGCCAGCGCGAGTGATGACCAGACAGTGCGTATCTGGGAGGCCGATACTGGTAGGTGGATCGCCACTCTTCATGAACATTCAAGTCGGGTGTACTCAGTTGCCTGGAGCCGCGACGGCAACTTCCTTGCCAGCAGCAGCGAAGACGAGAAAATCTGTCTATGGGACGCGCGTACCTACAAGATCCTCAATGTATTCTCTGGACATAAAGGGAGGGTCTATGCTGTCAGATTCAGCCCGGATAACGCGTTCCTTCTAAGCGGCGGTGATGATTTGATTGTGCGCCTTTGGGAGGTCTCTACAGGTTCATGCGTCCACGAAATGAGAGGCCATAGTAGACGAATCTGCTCCGTTGCCTACAGCCCTAATGGACAAATGCTTGCTAGCGCGAGTGACGATAGTACTGCCCGCTTATGGAGCGCAACAACCGGTGAGCTATTACACACTATAGCAGGGCACAGCGGCAGAGTCAGTTCTGTCGCCTTCTTTGAAAATATGCTTCTTTCTACTGGCAGCTATGATGGCACGATCAAACTGTGGAACCCTCAAACGGGCGAGCAGGTAAAAATACTGAGAAGCGATAGACCGTACGAGCATGTGAACATCACCGATATAAGAGGGCTAACCGCTGCGCAGAAAGCTATGCTCAAAATACTAGGAGCTGAGGAAGAGTCAAAAAGTGAAAGGAGGACTCTATAAGCTTTCAGCTTCATGGATGGTGCCAGTTTCCCCGTCAACGCGCACGAGCATGCCATTCACTAAAAGTGATGTTGCATGGTCAACCGCGACGACACAGGGTACTCCCATCTCACGAGCAACAATTGCGGCGTGAGAGATAATGCCGCCGAATTCGCTGATAATTGCGCCTGCTTGAAGCATACCTACTGACCATGCGGGGCTACTATGCTGCACTACAAGGACTTCCCCTGCTTCGAGCTGATTAAGTTCATTTGGGCTAGTAAGAACGCGGACGCGACCTGTAACGATTCCTGTACTGGCACCTAAACCCTGTGCAATCAATTTCATTGCATAGTCTCCCTATCTGGCTGTGTACTTGGGTTTCTTTCGCAGAAAGTATATCACAAATCAGGTTTATCTATCTATTTTCTGCGATAGCGAATCGGTACGATTTTTTCAATCACACACCCAAAAGTCCATGTTATTTGTATCTCATTGATAATATAAATTAAACTAATAAACTTAGGGTGAGTCTACCTCTCGCCTGCTCATTGAAGAACATCCATCGTTTGAATTCGTAAAATGATTTTATTGAGGTAGAAATTTAGGACGGAAAACATGTATGGACGTATTGAGAAGTAACAGTTCTCTAGAGTTACCCCATCTCAGAATTAGTCTGCATGGGGACTGTAACATGCGCTGTGTCTACTGCCCTCCCTGGGGGGAGAACAGCTACACGATTGATGACAATCTTGATACAGGCTCATTGAAACGCGTTTTAACGTATTTAAGCGAGGCCAGGTTTCAGGTTGTCAAGTTTACTGGTGGGGAGCCAACACTGCGTAAAGACCTCATCGATGTAGTGGACTTCTCATCAAAACTGTTTCCTGAAACCAGAATTATCACGAACGGTTGGAATCTGAGCAAGATTGCATCAAGTCTCAAGCTAGCAGGTTTAAACATAATCGAAATAAGTCTGGATGCCGCTGAACCTGCAAGCTTCGCAAGAATGACACAGACCTCGACCACAATGTACACAGCAGTGCGCACGGGCATCGAGGAATGTATCAGACTAGGATTACCTATCCAACTGAACATGGTGGTCACACAACAAAACTTTGACCAGGTCGTCCCAATGTTGCGCCTGGTTGAGAGTTTTGGCAACGTCACCCTCAAGCTTCTTGAGCTTGTCTACTATGAATACCCTGGCTATAAATTTTGGAAAGACAACTTCGTCAGCATGGATGAGGTAATTCCGATAGTGCAAAGAAACAGTAAAGGTGCAGATTGGGTCTACCCTCCTGGCAACTTTGGGTCACCGATGCCCAGTTTCGCATTAGACAATAATGCGAAAGTTCTTGTGAAAGACGGCGTCATCGGTACAACATACGCTAATATCTGCAATGATTGTTCCCTATTTCCATGCCAGGATGGGCTTTACGGCTTAACTCTAACTACTGATGGATATTTAAAGATGTGCAAGCATCGTACAGACCTGCATGTGCCATTATTTGAATTGCAAGAGGGAAGGCGCATTTTCACAGAGCAGACGATACAGTGTGGAGTACAAGAGGTTGTGTCTCGTTACGAATCGCTCTATTTTCGCGAAAAAGGTGAAGGTGGTTGGACTCCCGAAATTGTTGATCTGCATAAAGCCATTACTTTAGTGCAACCTACTCCAAAGGTTTTGAAGTGGTATCGAAAGAAAGAGTACGGCAATGGCTATGAGGAGGCCGTCAACAAGTGCCTCGTGCAACCTCTGCCTGCTAGTTCATCCCCTGAATGTTCCTCAGAAAAGATAAGGGACGAAGAGGTAGCCGCTGTCACGCTTTCAGGTGGTAACTAAACACGAGTGCCTGTAGAGATCGACGTATTGGTCTCTACAGGCATTCTCTTTTCTTTTTGTCTACAAAAGATCATACTGCTTACGCAGAGCCTCCAATGAGGGATTAGCAGTTGTAGAATCAGGAATATTTCTCTCAACCACGCGCTTCAAAACCTTCTCAGGTGGTCTCCAATCTTTTTGAAGCGCCTTACTGAGCACAGCTTTGCGCCACCAGAAAATGTGAATATACTGTCGCGCTACCTGTTCGAGCGACCAGGAGTCTACCTCGTTGCTGATTACTTCGATGGCTCTACTTGCCTCCAGGATTAATTGTTGTATTTGTGAAAGACTGGCGGTATGGCCGTCAATGAGCACCTGGTAGCAAAGTGCTTCATCAATGAGCCGCTTACCAGAATCGATATACAGGTTGTTATATACATCCAGGTGCACTTCCAGGTGTTTATACAGAACCATGATACGTACTGTCTGATAGGAAACGAGAGCGTCTATGGAAGGCCAAAGAGGCAAGGGGTGTAGATCAAAAAAATCACGTACAAGCAACCAATATCCACCGGGCACTTTATACGGACCATGTATCTCTATAGAAAGCTCGTGAGCGACAAAATACAAAGATTCAGCGTAAGCCCAGAGTACCCCCGCTAAATGATGTATCAGGCGTGCTGCACCAGGTTCTTCAATGGGCTGTAAATCATCCACTGTATCAGCAACCTGGGCAGGAGACCATATGATATTTGCACCATCACAGCAGAAAAGATCACCATACTTCAGGTACGAAATCATCTCCAATAGAGTCAATATCGCCTGCTGCTGAGTCTCCAAAGACGTGGAGAGAAGGCGTAAGCCGTTGAGCAGGTGATGGCTCATCCGCCACAAGTGAGTTGGGTTGCTAAAAAGAGCGGCTATAGATGGTTCCGACATATTCTGTTGATGTAAGGAGTGAATGTCTTCAAAAAATTCACTACTGAACTCGTCAAGACAGAGACGGCTGATACGACCAGAGCGAATCGGCCATTTATCAGCATCCGTATTCGCTAAGGGTATAATAATACTCTCTCGAAAACGTAACAGGAGATCTCTCGCTGCTTCATCAATCACGATGCTATCCTTTCGCGGCCTTCTCATTCCTACTAACTAGAATTGCCAGTCATACACCTGAATCTATATAGAAGACACAACTACAAGGGTACGTTGTTTTCCTCTAAATGTTTACGAGCTTACAAAGGTGTCTGAACAGTTGTGGTTTTTTCGCCAGGATAAGCAGCTACAAAGAACATAGGAATATAGCAAAAGTACGAGAAGAGTTGAAGTGATCGCACTTTTAACTAACGAGAACGCCGTTTTCCATATGTTGTACGTCTTGTTGACGTTGAGAGTATTTTAACCAAAAAAGGCCACCATTGGCAAGTAATTGTTCAAAAGATTATGGCTGAGCCTCAAAAGAGCCGAGCGTCGCAAATACTTTGGGAGGTGTCGGCTCTGATCAGTGAATATAGGCTAGATGTTGAGATTGTCCCGGTGCAGCCTTGCATGTATCAACGCATCCCCAGGATAATCTCGACTGTAAGCTGGTCAAGTTGCTCGTAGTGAAAGCCTCGCTGGCCCAGGGTATCGGGATCAAACACAGCCTCTTTTAATTGCCGCACTGTATTCGCGCTGTAGCCGCTACTCAACATCGTCTCGTATGTTGGATCTCCACTATTGATTTCTTTGAGCAGTTGCTGTATCTCGACATCCGCATGGAAGCGCCGTGCCTTCTCTTTGAACATATTGTAGGTGCGCATACATCCCAGGGCGAAATCCCATACGCCCTCCTCATTCTCCGTACGGTAGGCATGGGCGTCAAAGTGGCGCGGGCCGCTGTACTGCCTCTCTTCCAGCAATTTTACCAGGAAGAACATACTCTTGATATTCTCGCTGCCAAAG
This sequence comes from Ktedonobacteraceae bacterium, assembly GCA_041499255.1. Classification (GTDB taxonomy): domain Bacteria; phylum Chloroflexota; class Ktedonobacteria; order Ktedonobacterales; family Ktedonobacteraceae; genus UBA11361. Next base: position 7,713 of record JBGQJX010000088.1, read on the forward strand.
CGCAGGTCCTGGTCAAAACGCGGCCCTTTCTGGTCATTCAGGTCGATATGGAAGAGCTTGCCTGCCTCAAGGGCCTGTGCCACGCCATGCACAAAATTCAGGCCCACCATGTGTTCGTGTGCAACCTCTGGATTGACGCCCACCATCTCTGGATGATCTAGGGTAGAAATAAAAGCTAGCATGTGACCAATGGTTGGAAAATAGGTGTCAGAGCGTGGCTCGTTCGGTTTAGGCTCTAAGGCAAAACGCAGCGCATAGCCACTGTCAATGACATAGTGACTTAAGAAGTTGATGGCATCTCGCATGCGTTGAATTGCCACTACCGGATCTTTGCTTGCTTCTGCATCGACGCCTTCACGCCCACCCCAGAAAACATAGGTGTTCGCTCCTAGCTCAACGCCCAGATCTATAGCATGCATTGTCTTCTGTAAGGCATACGCGCGAATCGTGGGATCAACAGATGTGAAAGCCCCATCCTTGAAAACAGGATGGTAAAAGAGATTCGTGGTCGCCATCGGCACAACCATACCGTAGTCGTTCAGGGTCTGCTTGAACTCGCGCACAATGCGATCTCGCTCTGCTGGTGACGCGTCAATGGGAACGAGGTCGTTGTCGTGCAGGTTGATCCCCCATGCTCCCAGTTGTGAGAGCCGTTTAACGCTATAATTGGGGTTGAGGGCCGGGCGAACGAAATCCCCGAAAGGATCACGGCCTCGATTTCCAACTGTCCAGAGACCAAAACTAAATTTATCCTCTTTTTTAGGTGCATACTGATCGCTGGCACTCTCTCGCGCCAACTGCGGTAGTGTCATAGTCCTTTCCTTTCAGCATCCTATGTTATCGATGTTTCTATACAGTATTCTATCGCATCGCGGTAGGAATGTGTTGTACTGGTTATCAGGATAGCCAGCTTGTGCATGAGCACCATGCACCGCAGTTCGTCGATCAAGCAGAAAGATGCGCTAATACAATCATCCAGTACAACTGCATCATTGTTGCAGCAGCTCAATCGCCGCGCATATGCTATGATAGATGCGAGATGGTTGCCGGTACTATGGCTCAAACGATGCCAATCACTGGAAACGAGCAAGAAGTAATGAGTTTCGCCAACAGCATACTAACTGAGGAATTGGAACCATTGCGCCTGCGCCTGCTTTACCACCCGCTCTGGACGGGGATCGAAGCTGGAACGGTGCAGCGCGAAACGCTGCGCGTCTTTGCGCTTCAGGACTGGTGGCTGGTGCGGGAAGCTTATCGGCTTGACTCGCTGGCCGTTGCCGGTATGCCTGATCTTGACATGCAGGACCTGTTACTTGCTAAGCTCGTTCCCAAGATCGGCGGCTACAAGTTACTGCTGCGTTTCGGCGAGGCGCTGGGCTTATCACGGGCGGATTTTGACGCCGTTGAGCCGTTGGCTGGCTGCATGGCCCTGACCAATTTCTTCTTCTGGATGCTGGCCTATGGCTCCGCGCCGGAGAAAATCGCCGCAGTGAGCGCCAGCGAGGACATCTTCATCCAGATTTGCGCTCGCATAGGCCCGGCCCTGATGCGCAATTATGGTTTGAGCGCAGAACAGGTGGCCTTCTTTACTGCTCATGACGAGATAGGGGCGAAGGTCACTCCTATCGATGATATCCTGCTGGCCCGCTACAATACGCTCGAAGATCACCGTCGCATCACGCGCGCCGTGCGCCTGAGCCACGAGTTCGAGTTGATGTTTTACGATTCGGTGATGGCAGCGAAGCTCACAGAGAAGTGATCAGGATTTATCCCATCATCCAGCACGAGGCGGTGCGATATATGAGCCTCAATGATGGCTCTACCCGTTCTTTTTTTCAATTTTGACTTACACCTTCCTCTCTTGTGCATTGTTCCAAAGCGTTGAGGATAAGTGGGATGTCCTGCTCGCTCGTCGACCAGTTGACGAAGGCGGCGCGAATGGCGGGTTTTCTGGCGAAGAAGGTTGGCGTGAGTAATACCCGTCCATCCTCTTTGAGCGCCTCGAGGAAGCGGTCACGCTGCGCTACATTTGCTCCGCGCAGAGTGAAACAGACGATATTGAGACGAACCGGCGCTAACAGTTCAAAGCGCGGGGATGACTCAATTCCCTGGCCCATCTGCTGTGCCAGGGAGCAGCAGCGCGCGACCATTTCTCGATATCCGGACCTGCCATAGGCCATTAACGTCATCCAGGCCGGGAGGGCGCGGAAACGCCGGGAATCTTCGGGAGTGCGATGCGACAGGTCCGCACCTTCTCCCAGGTAGGCGGCGGTGACCTTGAACACCTGCTGATGGAAAGCGAGATGGCGCGTAAAGACAAAACCTGAATCATAGGGCACATTGAGCCACTTGTGTCCATCGGAGATGATCGAATCAGCAGCATCCAGGCCGCGCAGGAGATGCGCGCGGGCGGGATCGCAGGCAGCGAAAAGGCCAAACGCGCCATCAACATGCAGCCACGCTCCATACGTTTTGCACAGCGCGGCCAGCGCTTCCAGATCATCGAAATCGCCGGTGTTCACTTCGCCCGCGCTTGCCACAACGATAGCAGGCGCGCCGTTCAGCGCAGCCAGGCGCCGGGCAAGCGCCTGGGGATCGACAGCTATCCTGCCGGGAAGACAGGGAAGATTCTCCATAACCTGGCGCCCCATACCTAACATCGACAACGCCTTCAGGATACTGGCATGAGGAGACCCACCAAGCACTGCAACAGGCGGCATATGCCACAGTCCTTGTTCAGAAACATCGATCCCAAGTTGCGCGGCTGCCCACTGGCGCGCCGTAGCGAGCGCGACGAAATTGGCCTGGGTCGCTCCACTGACAAAGGCCCCTTCAAAGGATTCAGGAAGAGCGAAGAGCGCGCGCAGCAAACCCAATGTCTCGCGTTCAACTGTTGTTGCGATAGAGTCACCGTCGCTTGCCACATTTTGATCGTAAGAAGAGACGAGCCAGTCTCCTGCCAGGGCTGCCGGAGTACTCCCGCCTGTCACAAAGCCAAGATAACGGGGGCCGGGAGACGCCGCAAGCAAGGCTTCATACTTTGTCCGGAATATTGCGAGCGCGCTCAGCGCCCCCAGTCCTTCTTCTGGCAAAACATCGTGCGGAAGCAGCTGAGGGCTGCGACCGGCAAGCCTTGTTGAAAGGCTCTCCAAAAACTCAAAGGCAGCGGCGTGAGCAGCCTCAAGAATATCATGTAGATGTTGATGGTCGTATTGCAGGCTCATATGCCCCCCTTGCGCAGTTTCATCCTTAAGAGATTATTTGTTGCTCACCTCGTGATCCTGGAAAAAGGAGCGCCAGGGGCCGCAACCGCGAATAAACGGCTGCATCACGGCCCTCTCCGCCTGGACGGTATGGGTCAGGTCATGCGCGGCCCATTCATGCAATAACTGGCCCAGCGTTACTGTTCCAAGCTCACTATGCTCGGAGGTGCGGTCGAAGTCCTGGGGAGTGACGCGCTCCAGCACGGCGAAACTGGCCTGGCGCAGGCTGGCAAATTGGTTAGCCAGTTGCACTAGCGATGTTGCGGTATTTTTTGTGCCTTGCGTATCAGGATCGAAAGCGGGGATAGGTTGTCCCGCCAGGAATGCCTGCACGCGAGCAGGAAAGATATGTTCGGTATCAAGCAAATGCACCAGGCATTCGGTTGCTGACCATTCGCCCGCGGCAGGCTGGCGATTCAGCAATTCACCGGGCAGCGTCTTTGTTAATTCCAACCAGCGCGGCGCGGTTGTGGCGAGAACGGCTTTCACCATATCTAATACGTCGGTCATATTTGTTACTCCTCTATACGCTACAAGAAATTTCTCATGATAGCAATAGTATCCCAAAAGGAGGCGAGAGAGAACAGCCATTAGTATATGGGGGAATGAGCCAAAGGGTAGCATGCAATAAATCATCGCCAAACCTCCCCACCCTCAAAGAGAACAAGAAGTGTGAGACTGGCCTGGCGCCGCGGCGCCAGGCCCGTCTCACACATCTTTTACGGGCGCCCCCCCAGGGGGCGGACAGGCCAGAGAAGCAAAAAGGGTAAATAGAACAGCGCTGGAAAATTTTGCCCCTAAAGGT
>JBGQJX010000089.1:0-11714 GCA_041499255.1 Ktedonobacteraceae bacterium
GCCACTGAGGTCATGGAGGTGCTGTTCTGGAGCAGGCGTTAGCACCCCGACACTTGACAATGGCGATACAAGCAGGTGTACAAAGACAACCGTTACCTCCGCCTGGTGGCGGCGGTCTGCCACTTGAGCGCTGAAACGCACGGCACGTTCCGCATTTTCTGAGCCATCAGTCGGAACAAGAACATGGTGAATCACGGGCAGGCCCCTTTCCAAAAACAGTTTCTACGTCAGAAGGGAGTTTCTCTTCTTTATTACGCACAGTCTACCCTACTTACGAGATTGTCGTCTAGTCTTCAAGAGTTTTCAAAATCAACATTGTACATTTTCTTGAGCCTTGCCAGGCTTGACGCTTTATCCCTTTTCTTTTACCCGCCAAATCTGATATACTGGCACACAATATATTTCCATAAAATTCATCTGGATCATATTCATTCTAATACTAATGCGTGTGGTAGCGGATTTCGCAAGGAGCACTCGACAAGGATGTCGCAACAAAAAATCAGTCGACGTAATCGCATCTCCAATGGAGGCAGGGCCTCCGAACTAACACCTTTCACCTTTGCGCGACATTCGGTGGCCTGTGAAAGACACCCTGACCGCAACGAGGATAGCATTATCACGGACGAACAAAGCGGTTTAGCCGCGGTTTTTGATGGCGTCGGGGGAAGCGCGGCAGGCGAAATTGCCTCACAAACCGCAGCGCGTTCGACACGTAAAAGTTGGAAACGTTTTCTCCAACAAGCACAAAAAGGGCGCAGAGTACAGGGTTTTCTTGAGGAGTGCAGCGAGGTCGATCTCTGCACCATCCTTGAACAACTCATCATTGAATCGGATGAACTGGTTCGCTCTGAAGGAGCTGAACGCGCCGGAACAAGTGACCTGGCAACTACTGTAGCCATAGCTGCGCTTTGTCGCCAACCCAAATTAAAGGGCTATACAATGGTCTTTGCCCATGTCGGTGATAGTCGCATCTACTTGCTGCGAGCGAACGAGACGCTGAAGCGCCTCACCAGTGACGATGGTTTGCTGGCAAAACTGGTTGAAAACCAGGTCATCAATCTGTCAGATGCATTACGTATCGACCAGGCCATGCGAGCTGATCAGTTATCTGATACGGAATACAGCTACTTCCGCTTACGCGGAGGCATTACACAGGCATTAGGCGGTCCGCAGCCGCCAGCTATTCATCTTGACCAGGTCACAGTCTATCCTGGTGACCGCGTTCTACTCTGCACAGATGGCATCCACGACAATTTGATCGACAAAGAGATCGAAGATATCTTGCAGACGGGAGCACGCACTACCGCTGCTCGCTTACTTATCGAACAATCCATTCGTCGCTCCCATGAAGAACGTAGTACTACCTTACGAGCAAAACCAGACGACATGAGCGCCATAGTCTTGACCTGCCGTTTCTAACTCCTTTTCCATTACATAGCTATCAGCATCCAAAAAAACGAAGAACTTCCACACTTCTTTGCATTCCCAAAAGTACCATTCCTCCTGCGATTCCTGGCATAGACGATGTTCTTGTGTGTTACACTGCTATAGGAATAAAATCTCTAGAGTGTGTAGGAGGATTTGTATTCTGGTGGACAGAAAAATCCGTTATCTTATAGGGCTACTTGTGATGGTTTTTCTCACCAGTTGTGGCTATCAACAAAATGCCCAGTTGACTCCATCACAGCCATTAATAAGCGATAACGTACATATGGTGCAAGAGCAAAGGCCGACTCCGACACCTCAATTATCGATCCTCACACACATCACGACTCCTACACCTGCTATCCCTTCTCTTGCTCCACCCTCAAACATCCCAGGCTCAGGTAAAGGGCCCGCGCCTTACGGCCCTCCGCCTCCGCTGACGGCAGAAGAGATTCAGCTGACGCAACAGCTTTTTGCATTGATTAATCACGACCGCGCTGTCCGCGGACTCTACCCTTTCACCTGGAATACTACCCTGGCAGGCGGGGCGCGCTTGCACAGTTGGAATATGGTACACTGCGGCTTCAGCCATACCTGTCCCGACGGGCTTAACCAGTGCACGCGCATTGCCAATGAAGGCTTTGCCGGCTTCACGGATTGTGGTGAGAACATTGGCCTCGCAGGGCCTTATCCGACACCCTGGGGCGGCGTGTATAGCGTCCAGGAAAGTATGATGAACGAAGGACCAACAGGCTGGCATTTTATTCACCTGACCAGCAAAACGCTCCACCGCATCGGCGTAGGCATCTTTGTGGATTCAAGAGGTTGGATCTGGTTCACCGAAGATATGGTGAGCTAACACGTACACAAAGCAAAAGAGTAGTTGAAGACAGCACAGCGTGTATCATCAACTACTCTTTTGCTTTGTTAAAGCGTGATGCTCCGCTCGTCTCCCCATATTCCTTCCCATTCCTGCTGCTGCCCGGACCAGCTTAACTGTATGTGATATCCAGAATCGTCTTTTATGCGACACTCAAAACACAGGACAAACGCTCCCCATTGTATCGGCTCGACGCGATACGTCGCCCCCACCCTTCGCAAAGCACGAGGAAACTGAGGAGAAACAGTGAGGACACCCACCTCTTCCTCTCGCAATCCCAGCAAATACCGTATCAGCAAATGAATACTCAAAGCTCCCCAACCATAGCCCTCAATACCAGCATTCGCATAACGGTACGTCCCATGTTCTCTACCCACTGCTCGACGATATTCGCGTGTTACACCCGGCAAACCGCCCTGATCATCTAGCTCACGGCTATCTGCGCTGCGGTACGAACCATCGATAAAGTAATAGGCCAGTTCAGCAGCCTCGGCTGCCATACCGGCGGACGCCGCAGCTCCAATCAGCGTCATGACAACTGGCGGCCAGGAGAGAGGCGTCCAGCCTGAACTATGCATCGGAGGCTGCGCCAGGAATGAACGCAGTTGCTCAATATGTTCCCTGCCTGCCGCGCCACAAAAAACGGGAGCCAGGTGCATTGCATCCTGCTGCGTCGACCACTCTTTTGCCACCGCGTCATAATCGCGAAACCAACCATCATGCCACATCAGTCGCGTCCTGACGGTAAAGTCATGGGCAACGTTTGTCCACCACTCAGCGTCTGCAGCAAAATCGAGGGCAGAATCTTCTCCTGCTTCCACCCTTTCTCCAACGGTGACATCAGTCGGGACTTTACTCACATTATCAAGAAGGGTTGCCCATCGCGCCATGATCTCCGCAGCCTGCGCCATACTGGCCTGTAAATCTACAGGACGCACATGCTGGATGATGGTACCCCCCGTTTGCTGCGGCCCAAATCGACTGGAAACATCCTGGCCACTCTCCCACGAGCAGGCATACACCATCCAGCCTTCTGCATCACGCCGGTGTTCGAGCCACCAGCGTAAATACGCCGCAGCCCTGGGATAGAGGCGGCGTAACCAGCGCAGATCACCTGTGCGACGGAAGAGCTGGTCACAGCACCACAGAGGAAAACCCCATTCTGGGGCAGTGCCGCAAATCTGCCCGTCATCGGCAACCATATTATAACTGCCATCCTCGCGCATACAGGGAAGATGAGGATGAGGTGATGACTCAAAATGACCCAGGATCACCTCGGCGGCTAGCCTCGGGTCTGCATAGCTAAGGAAGAGAACATCCATCGCAGCTTCGGCCAGCACGGTCCTCGGAGCCTGGATCTGCATTCCATCCCATGGATGTGGGATAATTCCGACAGAGGGTCGTATCGTCATACGCAAGGTCTCAAGATCATAGACCCAGCTCCGCCGCCAGCTTTCTGGCCAATCGCCAGTGAGTTGAGGCGCCCGTTCCCAGAACTCTTCGTCGTCGGCACGGTGTTGGGCCTCAGCAAACGCGATCTCTTCGACACTATCTTCCCAATTTCGCCAGGCTTGATCCTGCGAGACGCCACAAGCCAGCACTACGTTGAGAATACGGACGTTGTTGCTCTCCAGGGTGATATCGCACGGCAGGGCGACCGTGCGCACCTGCCAGCCTGTCTCTTCCTGGCTCTGAGTGACGTGCGGCCATGCCACCTTCTTACCACGCGCCCAGCGTGCGATGTCTTCGAGTGAAACTGCGTACCCTACATCACCAACCGTTAATGCAGCATTATCTGCTTCTCGCACTCCATGAATGAAGGCATCACCTTCACTGGCAATACCCAGCGTCGCGCAACATTTATCGGGACCTCGCAACACATAGAGTCCATGTTCCCAGAGCCGGCTGGTATAAGGGTTGTGCGAGTGGTGATGCATGACATAGCATGTCACAGGCAGGGATCGTTCCATCGCGGTAGTAAGCGTGAGCACACATCCTAGCGCGTGCTCCTGTACCAGAAAATAGCGCGCCGCAAGCGTCAGCCTGTATTGTGGAATAAAGCAGCGATACTCAAAGCGGTTCTTGGTATGAAGCTGGCTGCTTATAATACAGCCCTGCTTGTGAAAGTCCTCAGGAGTGATCAGAACGGTATTTCCTATTTTTAAGCCTATGGCCAGGTGTGCCGTATATTGAAACTGGTTGCGGACGTACGTACCCACATTCGGCACGTGCCAACCCATGCCCAGCGGAGCGAGGGAACGTAACACACCACTGGGATTGAGTTTCCAACTGTGGTAGGGGTTATCCAGGTAGCCGTGAGGGGTAAAATCATCGTGGGGGATCATCGCGCAATACTCCATCCTGGCTTGTGCTAAAGTATCTTTACAAATTAAGTGGTCATCTCGCTACATTGTATGTCAATACAGCTCCACGATCAAATAGCAATGATACTAATAGGCTCCCTGGATAGACACTGGTAAAGAAGGATAATGCCTTGAAAGAATGAACTGTAGAGCGCTTTCGCAGTAAAATGGGATCAGGAACTGCTGTTATGGCTATTACCATCGAATCGATGACAGGCAAACAGCAGCCCCACATGTACATGAGTGAAGTTAAAATTCGCTCTTAATTTTGACCACCAAGCGAGGCAACAACCCGTAGCAAACGCTTTTTGGCTTCCTCAGCAACAGCATTTAATTCCTCGTTGCCAACAATACCAAGCATAGCCTGTGGATCAGCAACTTCAACGCGGCTACCATTGCCTTCAGCGCGCACAACCACATTGCATGGCAGAAGCAAGCCAATATCAAGTTCCTGTTCAAGTGCGCGATGAGCCAAAGGGGGATTGCAAGCTCCGAGGATAATATAAGGTTCCATCTCGGCGCCCAGCTTTTCGCGCATCGTCTGGCGTACATCTATCTCGGTCAGCACACCGAAACCCTCAGCCTTGAGCGCCTCCTTCACACGTGGAACCGCTTCCTCATAGGGCACTTGTAAGGTCGTCCCAAAACCATAGGTCGTGGTCATCGTTCTTTCCTCTTTCGTATTTACTTCTATCTTTCGCCACAATAGCACTTTCAGGTATTGTAAGAGCGACCGCTCTACTAGCGAATGCTTCAGCCACCTGATGGTGCACAGTTAGACTGATTGGTTGCCTGGCCTTTCACTGTGGCCGCAAATGCTGATATTTGCTTGCGTACCTCCCGGGTGCCACAAAGTGGACACGTCACGGGTGGTTGATCACTTCGTAAGTAAACCAGTTGTTCAAATCGCTCTTCACAACGCTCGCACCGGTATTCATATATGGGCATTGTTAGACCCTCTCTGTATGAACAAGTGGCGCCGCCAGGCTAGCCTGTTTCGTCAGTTGTTGGAGTAAGACTTCCCGCGTAATATGGCAAGCCTCAAGGATACGTGGATCAGTCAACGAATAATGCACTTCCGTCCCAACGCGCACGGTGCGCACGATGTTGCGCTGGCGCATAATCGCCAGGTGCTGGCTAATCTTCGCCTGGCGCTGACCCGTCGCCTCAACCAGTTCCTTCACCGGTCGAGGTCTCTCTCCAAGTAAAGAGAGTAGCTTCAAACGCGTCGGCTCTGCGAGAACCTGGCAGAGCTCCGCTTGCAGTCGATAAAGCTGTTCTTCTCGTTCGCGTTCCATTTGCCTGCCCCTTTCATTGTTAACAATTATAACATTGTATTCGAATATATGAATATTCTATCGCCTTTTGCGAACGACTGTCAAGTTTTCCAGTACTTTGAAAAATAATGATTGAAAGCTGGGCGAAATTATCACCCTAACGAGTGAGAGCAATCAGTTCAGATTGCTCTCACTCACACAGGAGGAGACAGACTAGGATCACACAAGTCCCTGCGGCACAATATACCAGTACGCGCGGTTAAAGAGTTGCTTCTCCATATGATAGTACAGGCTGGGCCGCGGCGGATGTGGCGGATGCTCATAGTTGAACACGAGCTGGGTCGCTTTGTTCTGCCCCGTCTCCAGGAAGCACATCACCTCTCCATCATAGGTCGCCTCTCCGTTACTCGCTTCCTCCCCACGTATCTCCGCGATGAGACGATGGGCCACTACTTTGGCCTCAAAGTGGGCCGCTGAGCCGCTCTTAGAAACTGGTAGGTCAGTCGCATCTCCCAACGCGTAGACGCGCTCCTGCCCCTTGACTTCCAGAGTGGCGCGATCAGTTGGCAACCAACCTTGCTCATCGCCCATACCTGATTCTTCGATCACCTTCGCGCCGCGATGTGGCGGCACGATCACCAGCAGATCATAAGGAAACTCCTCTCCTTCCATAGAAGAGATGACCTTGCGCTCGGTATCAACCGCTTCTGTATTGAAGAAGACGGTATACTTCACGTCCCGCTCCTCCAGAAGAGGAGTTGCTACCTCTGCTACACTCTCGATGGGAAAGACCCGCGGCAGGGGATAGAGATAGCGGATCTCGGTCTTATCCCGTAACCCACTTTTGCGCAGCCAGTCATCAAGCAGAAAGGTAAATTCCAGGGGCGCGGGCGGGCAGCGATATGGAATACCGCCCACCGTAATCACGATCCGTCCACCCTCAAAAGTGCTCAGCGCCTGTCGCAGTTGTAACGATCCTTCGGCGCTATAAAAGTGGTGCCATTTCCCCTCAGTTCCATCCAATCCTGGCAGGTCTGATGCGACCAGGCGCGCCCCAGTTGCCAGGACCAGGTAATCATAGGGATACATCGCCTCGCTAGCTCCCCCTGTCCCGATAATTTCATCAAGACCCATGCTATGACGAACATGCAGTTCACGGTTCTGGGTATCAATTTTCTGGACTTCCCCAGTCACGAGGTGCACGTGGTTGTTCAGCAGATCTCGCTCTGGGCGGATCAATTGATCGTCCTCAGCGTCGACATGGTTAAATGGCATATAGAGCCAGCCGGGCATATACGCATGTTTCCCGGTGCTATCGATCAGGGTAATTTCTGCTTCGTTGCGGTGTAGGGAACGTGCCAGGAGATTGGCGACAATCGTTCCTCCTACACCTCCACCGACAATCAATATATGTTGGGGCATGAGATTGCCTCCTTTAGAATGAGTTAATGTGTCTTCCGCGCAACAAAGCGTGTGTAGCCTTGCTCGGGGAAGGCGCCAATATAATCATGTTTGGCTTTCTGAATCCAGGCCGGAATATCTTTTGCCGAGCCGGGGTCACCGGACAGAACAGCCAGCACACCCCCCACTGGTAGGACTTTCATGCCGCGGATGAGCTCCATCAGCGGCCCAGGGCAGAAACTGCCCCGCGCGTCAATCTCTTTATCTATAGTGATATCAGTTAATTCTGGCATTGTTGTAACTCCTTTCGAGTTATAATAAGGTGCCTGTCAGCAGGCCGAACTATCCGACGGATCGGCCTGCAAAGCCCGCGTATTGTAGGGGTAGGGCTTGTCCCCACCCTGCAGGGCTACCCCACGAGACCCCCTACACATATTAGATGAACAGCGTCATGCGTCCCTCTTTGGCACGATCAACGAATGTGGCGACTCCGGTTACTTCAGTAACGATGGGCTCCAGGTCTTCGAGTTTCATGTCAAAGAGTTCCATAGTCATGCTGCAAGCATAAATTTTCACATTCCCAATTTCCATGGCACCCTTGAGGGTGTCCATCCAGGAGGGAACTTTCTTTGCCATCATCTGCTCCATCATAACTGGGGCATAATCTTCAAAATCCTTGCTGACACGCATGTTGGTTTTGTAGTTGTCTTTGCGGAATCCTTCCAGACCCCAGAACGTAATGAACAATTCAACATCCAGGCCCATTGCAGCCCCGCCAGTGGCGAGAGTTGATACGGCCATCAATTTATCTACCGTTCCGGAAAAGACAATGATTGACATTCGATCTTCCATGATTTTACTCCTTTGTGTTCTCGTACTCTCTTGATCCTATCTGTCATCCAGGCATGAAGGGTCAAAATATCTTCACTTTTTTTCTTTGCTATGCTGTGGTAGTAGTGACAACAGTTTGTGTCTCCGCCGCCTCAACAATACGAAATGTATGGGTTAAGTGAGCCACTTTACCGAGCATTGCACCCGCACCGCAGTAGCGTTGTTCAGAGAGCTGAACGGCTCGTTCTACTGCTTCCGGTTGGATGTGATGTCCGGTGACAACGTGCTCGACAGTGATCTCAACAAACACCATGGGGTAATCTTCTGCGCGTATACCTGTAACGTGTACCTCGTAGCCGGTAACCTGTTGCCGCTTCTTGCGCAGGATTGAGATGACATCCATGCCGGTGCAGCCCCCCAGGCCGACCAATAACAACTCCATTGGCCGGAAACCTGCGTTCTGTCCTCCGTCCTTTTCAGATGCATCGAGGATAACATGATGCTCGGAACCTGACGCTGCGTCGAAACGCATCCCAGTCTCAAGTTTCACCTGTGCAGTCATCGTCTCAGCCATTGTTATGCTCCTTTCATTCGAATATTCGAATATTCATTATCTACTATGAATAATAAAGCAGACATATCTCTCAACAATCACGAATAGGGTCTATAATGTCACAGGAAGGTCACGTTTTTTTGAGGCAAGGAGCATGTATCAGCGTTAGATGATTTGAGGATCGCCAAACTGCAAGAGGCTGATTTGGGTATTGGAGTAAAGGGGGCAAGTTGCCCTGTGAGTAGACTGTCTTTCACACGCTTTTTGAGATCACGCGTATACACCGGGATATGAAGCCACCTGGGTTAATAGAGCTTTCTCGGGGTAAAGCTGTTACACCCTCCATCAACGGCGCTGGAAATTGCCGGTATTTGTCAGGTAGCCGGTTCTTCTTGTAAGTGCACGGCAAATTCCCGCCGCAATTCTCCCTCATGCGCCATGTGGCTCAGTAAAACTTCTGTGATCAAATCAAAAGCCTGCATAATGCGCGGGTCAGCAAGCCGGTAGTAGACACTTACTCCATCCTTGCGTGTGAGCACCATATTCGTGGACCGCATGACCGCCAGGTGTTGCGAGAGATTGGCCATGCGCACACCGGTCGCTTCAGCGAGGTCACCCACGGTACATTCTCCGCGTTCGTGCAGCAGTTGGAGAAGTTCAAGGCGTAACGGGTGGGCAAACACCCCACACATATGGGCATGCCGGCGGTAGAATTCTTTATCCATGTTGCTATCAGGTAACCTTTATGAGTTGTCAACGTTACAATGGCAGAGCTGTCGAATACTCTGAGCATTGCTCGGGCATATGAAAAATCAGTTCGCAGCTGCAAGCTAATTACCACTATTCTTAACACAAAAAACCAGCGAAGGCAAGATAAAAAACACTCAGATATTCTCGTCAGGCTCAGGAGTGCTCCTATCCTGCTGACTTTTGCCTAACCGCCGCACGATCACCGCTCGCATCTGGCGGCTAATAAGACCCGCCTCCTCCCAGCGATTAAGCTGCAGTGCGATCTCTTCGCGAGTACGTTGAGGATTACTCTGTAACATCCCGACACAGCTTTCAATAACGGCATCTAGCTCCAAGCTCATGTCTTGAACCTTCCCGTCTATAGCGCTCCTGAAGCTACTGAGTGATAATACTTGCAAAGGACCTCATACGCATGGTTCAAGGCGATCATCTGTGCAGCGGAATCATTTCCATGCCGATCAGGATGAACCGCTTTAGCACAGGCACGAAAAGCTCGTCGTACGTCAGACAAGGTTGCACCTGCTGACAACCCTAGAAGTTGCAGTGCTTCCTCCAACTGCGATCCAACGCGCTCACCCTCGTATACATGCCCCTGGTTTGACCACCAGTCCGCCTCTTCCTGTGCTTGCCAGAAGTGCTCACGCTCGCGCCGCTCCGCCAGTTCCGCGAATGCTCGCTCAAATGTACACATACACTCCTCTGGATGAGCCATGAATCGCCAGAAACCGCTATTTGTAGCCAGACCAGTAATGCGATAATAATCGTACGGACCATAGCGTTGTTGCCATCTATGCAATTGCTCCCGGTATTCTGCGGGCAGTTTCCTTTCACGCTCGTCGAGCCACTGGCGATACGCTCGATGAAACCTGGAAACCCGCTCACGCTGGCGACGAAGGTACTCGTTGTAGGCAACTAGCTCGTCAATAAGAGAGTTGCGGTCGTCCTGTTCAAGGCCATTCAGCAGTTCAAAATCTAGATCGGCGAAGTCTCCCCAGTGGAGTGTATGGATAAACTGCTTGAACGCAGCAACAGGCACCCATATCGCCCGCTCCTGTGAGTAGCAATCCACAATGGTGGCAGCCCTCGCTGAGATACCCCGCAGGGTGCTCAGGCAGACATACCCGGTCGGCATCTCCAATACTCCTTAAACGGCCCGCAATCAGTATCGAAAGAGCGCCATCGATCAGATAAACAGGGATACATCAGCATCCTGAGCGTACCCAATAAAATGCGCTGCGCCGCAGACCTGCTGGACACCATCAATGAAGTCTTCTTTCTTGTAACCAAACACTTCCAGGGTCATGCCGCATGGCCACATCTTCACGCCAGACTCTACAGCCATCTCGAGTAGCTCATCAATACTCGCGACGTTGTGGCTATGAAACATCCTTTTCATGACTGTGGTGCCCATGGCTGTCATGCCTGGAATCGCGCCAATGATATTGGGCACAGGCATTGGCATGGCCGGGTTTCCGAGGGGCGCAACCTGTAAATGTTTGCTCTTCTCCTTATGGATAATGTTCAGCCCGTAGAACGTGAAGAAAATGCCCACATCCCAACCCAGCGCTGCCGCTGTTGTGGCCAGAATAAGCGGCGGATATGCCCAGTCAAGTGTACCTTTTGTAGCAATAATCGCCAGCTTGGGTATCCGCTGCTCCTTCTCCGCTTCTTTCTCTTTCAAGTAAGCGTCTACTCTTTCGCGTACAATGCGTTCAATCTCCTCATTGGAAATTGTCAGTGCCTGGCCTTCAGTCTGAGTCTCCATAGCGCAACTCCTTTTGCTGGCATATGTGCCTGCTATTGACTAACACATGTATCCATATCCCGTGCGCAGGCATCTGTAGTACAATACCTCCGGAAACGGTATCACTCAAATTGCCTACGCGATCAACGAGCTTTTTTTATAACTCCTACCCTTCTGCTGCCTGCATGACAACTGTCGCCACGTCTGCAGGAGCCAGCCCCGGCGCTTGTATCTGGTTTTCTTCCCAGAATCCAGTAGAGCGGTAATGTAGCTCCTGTTCATCCAGAGGAGACCCGGCAAGAGCCGATTCTAGTCCGGGAATGCTATCCTGTGGGTAGATAAAGAAATCACCACTGAAGGTTACGTCGTCAAGCGTCTTTTCGCGGGTACGTATGGTTGCCCGGATCAGCCCACCACGTGCCTTATGCGCAGCCTCGCGTATATGCAGCCCCTCGGCGATTTTCACTCCACGCCGTCGCAAGCCGCCAGA
>JBGQJX010000090.1:0-11675 GCA_041499255.1 Ktedonobacteraceae bacterium
GCTCGTGACTTCAAACCTGGCACAATGGTGGATTGCCGCAGGCATCTTTGTTTTAATACTCATTTTCTCTATCGTCGCAATTTACACGAACTACGCCGACGATGTGTTCATCCTGTCGAACAAGCGCATAATTGATATCCAGCGCCGCTTCGTTTTCTTCTATGAAGATCGCAAAGAGCTTGAATACAAAAACATCAAAGACCTCAAAGTCAAGGTTCCCAGTCTACCGCAGCGTCTCCTTGACATAGGTGATGTGATCATCGAAGTAGCCGGAACCCCTAGCATCATCTTACCAACCGTAGACCATCCTTTTTTCGTGCTGGATAAGATCAACGAAATTAAAAACTACGTAGCGAAGGCAGATGCCATAAAGAAGGAAAATGAACAGAAGAAGGAACTGCATAATTGGTTTGGGAAGGTAGTCACCAGCCTGGTTGAGAGTTCGCAAGTGAAGGGCGCTCCGAACCTGGAAAACCTGGATCTGATAGATGCTATGGAGAGGGCAAATGAACTGGGCTTCCAGGTTATAGTATTTGGCGAAGAGCCATCAACAAAGCCGGATATGCCGCCTGGGCGCGTAGTCCGCCAAAATCCACCAGCTGGTACAGTCATTCAACCAGGTGGAGAGATTCAGGTTGTGCTAAGTAGAAGAGCCACTACAGCAGACCTGGCAGATTATTATTAATATATTGGCATTGTAGTAGCGCTGCTGATCGATGCGTGCCCAACAGAAGCCAGGGGCAAAGTAAATATAAGCCGTGCTCCGCTATTGGGAACGTTCTCAGCCCAGACAGTCCCTCCGTGCGCCTCAACAATTGCACGCACAATCGCCAGCCCCAGACCACTTCCACCAGTCACCGCCTGGCGAGCGAAATCGGCCCGGTAAAAGCGGTCAAAGACACGCGGCAAAGCTCCTGTGGGAATACCTTCGCCGCTATCAGCCACTGATACCACAAGTTGAAACTCGCGCTGGATAGCATCGATAGTTACTGTTCCACCTGCAGGGGTATGGCGCAAAGCGTTGTCACATAGGTTTGAAAAGACCCGCATCAGCATATCTGGATCAGCTTTAATTGGTGGTAGATTATACGCGATGCTATTCATCGGCTCTACGTTCGCGCGCTCAAACTCGGGCGCCAGCATTGCCAGAACTTCATCCACCAGCGCGGCAAGCCGCACTGACTTCCACTGCGGTTGCAGAGCTCTCATGCCTCCATCCTCAACCTTTGCCATCAAATGCAGGTCTTTCACCAGGCGGCGCAGGCGTAACGTCTCGCGCACGATAATCCGCCCCGTCGCCTCATAGTCCTCACGGCTCTGGTTCACCCCGTCCACCAGCGATTCGCCCAGACCCGCAATTGCTGTCAATGGCGTTGCTAAATCATGAGTGATATTCATAATGAGTTCATGACGCCATAGTTCTTGCTGGCGCAAGACATACACGTCATTCGCCAGCTTTGCCGCCATCTCATTAAAAGTATTAGCAAGCTCATCCAACTCACCATGCGCGCTCGTTGTGACACGCGCATTATAGTTACCCGAAGCTAACACACGAGCCGTTTTTGTTAGACTCGCCAATGGGCGTGTAATAGTGCGTGAGAAAAGGATTGCTGCCAGAGCAGCGAGAACAATCATGGAAGCCGAAGCAATCAGGACCGATGAACCTACGGCAGCTATGAATGGAGGCACAGTATTCTGCGCCGCGGAAAGAGGAGTCACTACTAGCACACCTACCAGAGGACCACTACTTTGCCCCCCTGCAAAAATTGGTTGCACCACAAAAGGACGCAGAAGCGAGAGTGGTTTTCCAGAACCCAGCTGACCTGAAGAGGTAATCCCCTGCTGGCCACTGACTATAGCACCGCGCAAACCCATAAAATCACCCTGGTGGAGTGATGGGTCAGCTAGTGCCACAACAAACGCTGCAAAAGTATTCTGACGCAACCCAAAACGCGGATAAACAGGTTGATTGCGATGATTGAGCACAACAAGCAGATATTGTTCGCCTTGATAGTTATGCTCTAAAACATTGGGAAAAGATCGGGCAGAGGCGCGCTCCAGGTTTAAGCTTTGACTGTAACTCTCGCCGATACGCTGCGCACTATCGGAAGCAAAGCTAGCAAGTCGGTTATTCTGGTCGATGTTGTAATAGTGGACGATAGCCGAAATGACCGAAAAGGCCAGGAGTACTATCGCGAGCATAACCACCAGTATAGATCCTAAAGCCAGTCGCCAACGTATACTTTGCCACCAACGTATTCGCATTTCCTTCCCTCTTGAGATTATGACACTGTTCTTGTGTCACCATAATTCCCTCTGGCAGGGGCAAGCCCTACCCTTCTAAGGTACGGTTGCTTTCGTTTTTACTTCGAACCTGTAACCTACACGCCAGACAGTGGTAATGTAGCGTTGGTCAGAACAAGCCTCAATTTTTTTGCGCAATGAGCTGATATGCACATCGATGGTGTGTCCATCGCCCAGGTAATCATAGCCCCATACTTTATTCATTAATATTTCGCGAGTAAATACCCGTCCCGGGGATTGCGCCAGCAAGGTCAGCAGATCAAACTCCGTCGGCGTCAAAGCAACCTCAGCCCCATTGATCTCGACCCGGCGCGCAGGCAGGTCAATTGTAAGACCAGGAAAGCGCAAAACAGTGTTCGCAGTTGAGGAGGGCTCAGAAGATGCAGCAAAAACTGCGGGGACCTCTCCACCCTCGGAGTTTCCCACTCTCCTCAAGATCGCTCGTACTCTGCTCACCAACTCACGTGGGCTAAAGGGCTTGACGAGGTAGTCGTCCGCGCCCAGGTCTAGCCCTGAAATACGATCTTCCTCACTAACTCGCGCTGTTAACATGAGAATTGGCGTTTTTGACCATGCGCGGATCCTCCTGCAAACCTCGAAGCCATCTATAGCTGGTAACATAATATCCAGGATCACGAGGTCGGGATGCACTCGCGCATGAAGAGCCAGGCCATCCGCGCCATCTTTCGCCACCACGACCTCGTAACCTGCGTCTTTCAGATAGAGGCTGAGCAGGTGAATAATACCTTCTTCATCTTCGATAATAAGGATTGTTTGGGCCATCTTTTGTTCCAACTCCACCAGACACAGCTTGTTGCTTCATTGTATAGTATCATAACACGAGTACTTGAATTAAGGTACCCGCGAGAAGTGCCTCCACATCCCTTTTCTCAAATCTTGAGGAAATCTTGAAGTTTATCTTACAATTCCTTCATATCTCGGCAGTATGCTAAGGGTATCACAAAAAATTATGATAAATATTGCCGCAGTTCTTGCAGAATCATTCGCAGTTTCTTGGCCGTCTTTTGAACAGGCATTTTGATCATTAAGGAAAAATGCCTTAAACCACGGAGAGTCCGTAAGGGAACGGTAACAGCAGACAACCTCCCTTTCCTTCTTCTCTCTCGTGCTAAAGGAAGAGGATAGGTACTACCCCCTATTGTACCTATCCTCTTCCTTATTGATAAAATCATGCCGGATTAGCTATAACTGCGCTTGAACCACCAATGTAACACAAGAAGCGTTTCGGACCGTTGGCGGACCAATACACGTTATATTTTTTCTAAGAGTTCCAACAGCACTCCATTGGTTCCTTTAGGATGGAGAAAAATGGCTCGACCTTCAGCAGCAATACGTGGCTGTTTGTCAAGAACTGGAGCGCCTTTTTCTTGCATTTCCGCCAGTGCTGTTTCGATATCCTCCACTTCCAGGCAAATATGATGCAAGCCCTCCCCACGTTTGTCGATAAACTTTGCCAGGCTGGAATCGGGTGTGGTCGGCTCAATCAGCTCAATCACACTCCCCTCAGGGCCACCCAGTGGGAGAAAAGCAATACGCACCTGTTCGCTTGGAACTTCCTTTATCTCACCTGATGTAATACCCAGCGTATCGCGATAAAAGATAAGGGCTTGCTCGATGTCCCTCACAATAATAGCTACGTGGTCGATGCGTTTTGGCATAGAGAGCAATCTCCTATCAGCTCATTACACGTCCGAAGCATTCTACGATGTACCAAGCGCATGATTCTTCTCGCACCCCACGAGGTGAAAATCTGTCTCGCGCAGCAGATGCGGTATGGTCGCAAAAATGCCTGCACTGCGCTGAATAGAGCTTGTAATGGTGCGCATTGCCATTAATGCGCCTATGCGCGTCTCCTCGCCGTAGTGAAGCAGATCTGCCATCTGTTCAAATTCGGCTAGCGTAAGCACCTCATATGTCAAATCAGGTTTGACCAGGATACTCAGATCAAGGTCGATGTAGGATAGGCGCTCAATTTCAATTGAAGCAGGCTGAATAATGCTTGCATAGGTATATTTCAAGACACGATCGTCATAAAATGCGCTGAGCGTATACCAACGTTGAGGCCAGTAAAACTGTAAACAATTGTAGCGAAGTGGGCGTGTGTTCGTTGACCAGTGCATGAGTGTTCCGGCAGGCAGCCAGAGACGTAAACAGTCACTCGATGCTTCTACCAATAGCTCATCACTCAGTAGCGTGCTCTGATGAAGCCTGTAGGCTTGCCAGGACCCTCGCACCATCTGATCATAACTTCGACTCTCCACCTGAAAGTCTGGTTGCATGATAGCTCTCCCTTCCGTCAGACCTCATAGTACGCAAATTCAATGATATCGTCAAGCCCGAAAACAAATAGTCCGGGTACAATAACAGGCATTTCCCTATTACTTACGCGAAATGGCGTGATACATCTCACTTTCATTTTCGCGGTGTTGTACAATATATTCCAGTGTAAGGCTGCACGTAACCGATACACGAAATGTACAAATATGCCAGTACTGGTATAAAGCCGACGTACAGGGGTCAGACTTCCCATTTGAACCCTGCTTTTAAGACGCTTAAATGTACATATGTGAACCCTTCTAGTGCATTGATTGCTACAGGATGATAGAAGGAAAGCAGAATCAGAGTAATATATGCGTTGTCCAAGCTGTCAAACTGTAAACCCACCAACAGCAAAGTTCTGCCTTGAATGTGGCAGGCGTTTTGGAGTCTGTCCTCATTGCGGCACTGTCAACCTTCCTACTGCTAAATTTTGTATCGAATGTGGTACAGCTTTGCAAGCGGGAAAACAAGCTGAGTCCAGACAGGTATCACTTCCACATGCGAACGGACACACACAACCGCTCCCGCTTTCTTTGACAAATCCACCTGAAGAACGCCGAGTTGTTACTGTCATGTTTGCGGATATCATCGGTTCAACGCCTTTGGCGGATCGCCTGGACCCCGAAGACATGCGGGCTATACTCTCCAGTTATTTCAACCTGATGACCGAACAAATACGCAAGCACGGGGGCACCGTTGAGAAATACATCGGTGATGCCGTCATGGCAGTGTTTGGAGTACCTATAGCTCACGAGGATGATCCTGATCGCGCAATACGGGCAGCGCTCGATATGCTAGCGGCGCTTGCCCGCTTTAATGAGCAACGACAGTCTCAAGATCCAGAGTCAACACGTCTCCAGATGCGCATCGGCATCAACTCTGGAGAGGTTGCTGCTACCAGCGATGCTCATGATAACAGGCGCGATTTTCTTATCACGGGCGACGCAGTCAACGTTGCCTCGCGACTCCAATCAGTTGCTAACCCCGATACTATCCTTGTAGGAGAACGCACATATCTCTCGGTAAGAAATGTGTTTGATTTCCATGCATTAGCGCCGCTGAGGATCAAAGGGAAAGCAGAACCAATAACCGCGTGGGTCGTTACCGGACTACAAAACAATACCTCTACCATCACACAACATCCGCGTGGTATCGAGGGTCTGGAAGCGCGCCTGGTTGGACGCACACTGGAACTTGCACTGATGCACGCAACCTACGCACGTGTCCAGGCAGAACAGCGTCCGCACTTAATTACCTTACTTGGTGCACCAGGCATCGGTAAGTCACGATTAGTACGCGAATTTCTCCAGAGTGAAGAGGAGACAGCCAAATGCACCACGTGTGAAGATAGATTGGTCGCTCCGCGAATCTTACTGGGGCGCTGCCCACCTTATGGTGAAGGAGTGACCTATAGACCGCTGGTCGAGGTGCTTTATTCGTTACTTAATGTGCGCAACGATGAGACATATGAAACGTTAGAAAGCCGATTTAACGATTTTGTGCACGAAACCTTGATCAACGCTAAAAGTGCCGAAGATCCTGTAGAGGTTGCTTACGCAATCACTCGCAGTATTGGTAGAAGGACTGGTGACACCTCTCTTGAGCCGTATTACATGGATCAACTTGAGAGAGAGCGCCCCCATAGCGCTAGCGCACTGAAGAAAATTACAGATCAGAGTAGTCAGAGCGCTCCACACATGGCTTTGATGCGAGCCTGGCGTGTCTTCCTGGAAGCGTTGGCTCATCAACAGCCACTGATTATTGTCATTGATGATCTTCAGTGGGCGGATGAAGCGCTGCTTGATTTGCTAGAATACTTAACAGACCGTATCACCGATGTGCCAATACTTTTCCTTTGTCCCGCTCGTCCAGATTTATTTGATCGGCGGCGTGACTGGGGTGGCGGACGCCGCAACTTCACGACTATTGTGCTAGAAGCGCTTTCAAAAGAGGAAAGCAGTGACCTGGTTGACGCGCTCCTCAAAACTGAGGAGATCCCAGGTGTGCTGCGCTACACTATCCTTAACCGGGCCGAGGGCAATCCCTTTTTCGTTGAAGAGATCGTTCGCATGCTTATAGACCAGAAAGTGCTCATCAAAGAAGACGGCATCTGGCACATAAGCACGCAGAACGAGAGCATTTTCAGCGAATTAGCCAGTCCTGCCGCCCCGCCCGAAGATACGCTCATAGACTTGCATTACGTTTTTCCTCTTCCCCGTGTGCCCGACACGATCCAGGGAGTGCTCGCGGCCCGCGTCGATTTGCTCAGCCCTATAGAGAAGCGGGTCCTGCAACACGCCTGTATTATAGGTCGTACCTTCTGGCTTTCGGCGCTCATTGAGCTTTCCTCGGACTTGCCCGCCAGTATCATTCTTGAAACGCTTGACTCGTTAATACAACGCGACTTTGTTGCCATGGCGGAGAAACAATCACGCAGTCCGATAGAGAACGACCAGGTCTACACTTTCAACCACATTTTGATTCGCGATGTAGTCTACAACAATATCCCACGGGCACGTCGCTCCCAGGAACATGCTCAATTGGCTCTCTGGCTGGAAGAAAAGACAAAAGATAACGTCGAAACCTTTGCCGAACTGCTCGCCTATCATTATCAACAGGCATTAAGTACGTGGTCAGCAAGTATAGTTCCGAACGCCAATACCAATCCCAATGCAACTGTGTCCACCTGGAGCTTAACACGTACTGAATTACGCCGTCGAGCCATTACCTATATTACTATGGCAGGTGACCAGGCTCTCCATAGCTATTTCACCATTCGCGCAATCCAGGCATATAACGAAGCATTAGATTTACTGGTCGATAGTGGAGCAGACTCACAAACCATCGCGGGGATGCACGAGAAGCTTGGAGGAGCCTTTACCCAGCGTGGTAACCTTGACGAGGCATGGCAGGCATATCGACGAGCGCTTCAGTTGGTAATGTCAGCACCACAGGCAGAGAGAGATCGCTTGCTTCACCTCTATAATCACCTATCAGAGTTGGGAACACGCTGGTTGGGTCTATTCAATACCAGACCTGATGTACAGGAGGTACGTACATGCATCGATGAAGGACTGAAGCTTTTAGAGGGACAGCCAATCAGCGGCCAGAACGCTGGTTTCCTGACGTATCAAGCATTCTGGTATGCATGCAAACAGAAGGAATCCTTTGATACCCAGGAAAGGGCAGAGTTTGCCGATTTAGCTTTACAGAGTGGCAATGAGGCACTACGCATTGCCGAAGAATTGCACGATATCGGCGCGCTCTGGCTGACACTGGATGCGCTGTCCTACATATATAGCAAGCAGCATAAATACGATGATGCCCACAAGTTACAACATTATCGCCAGAAGTTCGCTGATCAGGTAAAAAGTCGTGTAGAACTCCATGATCTTTACTTCTCTCTGGGCTGGGCGCATGAAGAAGTCAATGACTACCCCACAGCCTTAAAGTGGTTCGGTTACTCATGGCGCATTGCTCAGACCATGGAAAGTCCCTCCATTTTGCTGAACTGCTTAATTGGCCGTATGCTTGCCTGGTTGCGCTGGAATCGCTGGGACGAGGCACAACAGGCAGCCAGGAGCATATTGCAAATGGCCGAACAATACCAGCATAACGAACAGTGGCAGCTTGAAGCCCTGGAAACGCTGACGATCATTGCTTTTCTCACCGGCCAGGATGAAGAGGGGGATAGCTACCTGCGCCAGTACAAACGGATTTTGGAGCGCTACTGTACCCTGGCCAATACAACGCCAACTATGCCTATCATCCACCTTGCTCGGGAAGACTGGACTCGCGCGGCGGCAGAATATCGAGACTTACTGGAACGCAGCGAGCCATTTCCTTCACCCAATATGCTGGCTTTACTGGCTGAACTTGTCGTTATTACAGGCGAAAGCGTTGAGGTACAGCAGGCAAATTGTGAAAGAGCTGTAGCCGCCTCCGAACAATCTGGTACCCGGCGAAGCCTGGCTATTGCCCTGCGTGCTCGCGGCAGGATGCACCTGGAACAGCAGCATTGGCAGCAGGCGGAAGCAGATTTGAAACAATCTCTCAAGTGGGCCAAAGACCTCGACCTTCCCTGGGATAAAGGTAAAGCCTTCTACTGCCTGGGGCTACTCTACCGGCGGCGCGCCGATACATTCCATAAAGGCAGCCCTGGCAAACGAAAAGCCGATCTTGGCCGCGCCCACTTCCACTTTGAGAAGGCCCTTGGCTTTTTCGAAGCACTCAAGGCGGTACATGATGTCGAGCGTGTTCGCCTTGCCCTGGCCCAGGATCATACAGCACCTGTTTAGGCCTTTGTGTATGGTATCTCAGTTCTGATCTTCTTATTGAAAGAGTAAAGGTGCAGCAAGTTTGTTGCAATTGTTGCACTTGTTTCACTTGTTGCAGATGTATCACTTGTATCAGCATGTTCTCTTTGAGAAGAAAGGATGAGAATCGTGCCTCGTCTCAATAAGTGCTCATATTTATTACTCCCGTTGTGTTGTGGCTTTGTCGTATTTCTATCAACCTGCTCCGCCCCTCAAGCTCCTCCTGCCTCTTCAGTCTCTGTCACTCCTGCTCTTATATATGTGGGATCCACACTCTACACCTATCGTGGTCATCGCATGGCAGTAAACGCCGTGGCGTGGTCTCCTGATGGAAAGCGCATCGCTTCTGCCAGTTTTGACAAGACGGTGCAGGTCTGGGATGTGGCAACTGGTCATCTCTTCTTTACCTATCATGGGCACTCGAACACAGTTACCGCCGTGGCGTGGTCTCCTGATGGAAAGCACATCGCTTCTGCCAGTTTTGACAAGACGGTGCAGGTCTGGGACGCCTCCACAGGCAGACGCCTCTTGACCTATTACGGCCACACAGAAACAGTCACTGCCCTCGCCTGGTCCCCTGATGGAAGCCGTCTCGCTTCTGCCAGCTATGATAAGACTGTGCAGGTGTGGAGAATTGGAAATAGCACCACGGTAGGCACTGTGTTGACGTATCATGGTCATTTCGATTGGGTCATGACGGTCGCCTGGTCTCCCAGTGGAAAATATCTTGTCTCTGCTGGCATCGATGCAACTGCGCAAGTCTGGGACGCTGCCACTGGAAAGCCCCTGTTAACCTACATCGGCCATACGGACATTGTGACTGCCCTTGCCTGGTCTCCCGACGGAAAGAAGATCGCCTCGGTGAGCTTTGATGATACTGTGCAGATCTGGGATGCGACCACGGGTAAATTTTTCTGGGTCTATTGCTGCCGTGATTGGGTGAATGGGGTAGTCTGGTCTCCCGACGGAAGCTATGTTGCATCAGCCAACACCAACAAGACAGTGCAAATATGGAATAGCATGACTGGCCATCCCGTATTGACCTACCGCAATCATCGGAGCGAGGTGCTCGCAGTTGCCTGGTCCCCTGACGGAACGCGCATCGCCTCTGGAGATGATGACGGGTTGGTGCGCGTCTGGCGAGCGCCCGTGTCTCCATAGTAAGGGAACCCCTCAGTATCAACCAACCGCATCGGTGAAGGATTGGCCTGGAAGCGTTGCCAATTGCTGTACCAGGCTCAATTCGTACGCGTCGGCGCGAGGCAATCCTGGTCGGAGTAGATATGCTTCAGTGTTTGCAGCCAGCAATAAGCCGAAGCGCACGATGTAGTATGCTGTCTGAAGAATGGGCGCCGGCGTCGAATTTGTCTTATCAGTAGCAGTTACAGCCACCAGACAACCAGTAGCAGGATTGGATGAGGAGACAAGTCGTACTATAGTGTGTGTTGACTCTCCAGCTTGAGGCCCGGCCGCCAGTCCACTTAGAACAAACTGGCGAGCAACAGTACAAGCCGGATCGTCGGCGACCTGTACAGCGCCGGTTAAGAGAAGTGCGTACCTTCCATTTACCCCTCTGCTTTTTATATAAGTATATATGGGTGGACCGAGCTCTGGACCCAGAAATATTTTAACATGCCAAACACTATCCCATGCAATGTGAAGCAGAAGCAGTTGTTGACCCAGCCCTGGTCCTACGAAGCCTACCGGTTGATCGCGTGCAACGATGTGACCATTTTCTGTTGCGTAGTCCCATGAGGATCGTGTCATGGCAAGAGCGGACCACCCCGATGCAACGGAGACCGTGGATTGTTGCTGCCTGAACTGCCAGGGGGCAGAACATAGTTGCCGGCAATCTGTCCTATCTATTCCACAGAGCAGGCCGCTGTGAGTTTGCATATTTGCAAAGCATACCCAATTGCTGTTGGAATCCAGTTGGAAGTGCAGTGTGGCGCGCAGAGGCTGCCGCGCTGTAACCGGACCGCTCTCTCCGGCATACTGCTCTCCCGTCTGCACCGTTTCGCTTGCAAAGACCTTACTGAGCTCTGCTTGTATTGTGCCCACCAGTGCTGTTCGCTGCTCGAGGGGCAATGTGTTCAGCGACTCATGCAGAAGAATGATCTGGTAGGCCGCCGATTTGTGTACGACAGTATCAAACGCAAAACGACAGGTGTCATCGCTTGCAAAGGGTATTGATAACAGGCAGGATTGCGGTTGGAAGGGATCGGCGCGCCAGGAAATAAGATGGTGTCCTCTCCCTAATTTGAGAGGTTCGTCAATGCCGATACGCGGGAGAAGAACCTGGCGTTCATCAACATATACCTTCGCCCAGGTTATATCTTTATCCATGTAGAAGCTATCATAGCCTGGCGGCAGTGCCTGGGTAGAAGGGGACATGGGATGGAGCACTGCCTGCCGTATCATGCTTTGCACCGTGGCAAAGCCATTCGGTATCACCAGGAAAGTTAGCAACACTGCGCTTGTGATAATAGCCAGGCGCAATGACCTGTTCGGTTGGCGTCGTGTTGGGCGTATTTTTGAGGGCAGAGGTATTAAAGGAATATCATTGCGATCACCGCTAACGCTCGGCTGATCGAGACTGATTATTTCTACCTCAAAGTCATCCAGCAGGTATTCATGTTTTTCCTTCTGGTTCACGAGTTGCTCCCACCTCTATGGCCCTTTGGGGAAACTTTTATCCTTTTGATATCTTATCAC
>JBGQJX010000091.1:0-11664 GCA_041499255.1 Ktedonobacteraceae bacterium
AAAACTCACGGAGCGGGTTTTCAACGCCGGGCGTCTGCGCGGTAGCAAACGACATAATAATCACCATGCGTTCACCGCCCTGGAACCTGTCCACAGTATCTATACTCATGGGAGTATTGGATGCAATACCACGCCACCTGCTTGACTCATCATCGCTGAAGAGATGACGGCGCACATTGGCGACTTGCGCTCGATAGGGTGCGATGATACCGATATCTGCCTGGGCGATGCCACGCGCCAGCAAGCCCTGTACCAGAAAGCGTACTGCACGTGCTTCGGCATTACTGCTCTTTGGTCCCTCGCCGGCATCCCTGGTAGGAATATCCAGGAAAACCAGGGGATAGGCTGGTTGAAGGGCTTGACTGATGATAGGCGGTTCTCCGATAGGAGGAATGCCAGCTGGTTGAAACTCCAGTATGCGATGGGCGACAGAAGGCGCTGCAGCGAGGGTATCGTCGTAAAAAATCTTGGAGGCAAAGTGTGATATCCAGCGATTCATGCGATATTGCTGGCGCAAAGAGACGCACGCGCTCCCTGGAGTGTCTTGCTTGTTCATATAGTCATTCTCCAGGCGTTTGAGGTAGCTGAAAAGCGAGTCGGCAAGTCCTTGTGCGGCAGCTTCTTTGCTGAGGACGAGCGGGGGGAGTTGTTTTTCGTCGCCGACGAGGATAAAACGTTTAGCGAGGCATAGAGCGCCTAAAATGGCCGGAATAGTGATCTGGCTGGCTTCATCAATAATGGCGACGTCGAATTGTAGGGGAGAGCCATCGCCAGGTGTTGTAGAGAATGACGGGGAAGCATATTTTTCAGATGACCATGTCGAAGTGGTTGATGCTACTACATGCGCATTGTATAAGATCTCACGTACATCTGAGAGCGGGTTATTGTCAGCCAGCAGGTGTTTCAAGAGCCTGCTTTGTACATCGGCATGGACGCTGCGATCGTGCCCCAGGCGCACATAGTCATGGAAACCCTCGGAGTCGAGTCGCTTGAGCATATTATCGACGGCCTGGTTCGTATACGCGGCAAGTAATATACGCTGTCCTTGTTGGGACAAGCGCTTCACTATTTCAGCAATGACGCTCGTCTTGCCTGTGCCTGGGGGTCCCTGTATAAGCAAGTAGTCCTGCATCTGGAGCGCTCGCTCTACAGCGAGGTTTTGTTCGGCGTTAAAATCTTGCCGAGGTGAAACGCTGTCCTGACCAAATTGTGGTCGCGATCTGCCTACCACGAGATCGCGCAAGTGGGTACTGGCATGCAGCCAGCGTAAGAGATTCTGAATAGTACGGACATGGACGATGTTAGAGCCGTAGCGATCGATAAGCCTGGGGTTAGCGATCAACTCAGGAATCCAGACCCGGACGTGTTCGGCGCTAATATGTTTGATATTGCCGGTCACTACTTCACCGTTGATGGGGTTACCATCACTGAGCAATATTTCATCACCTTCGCGTAACTCCGAGGTGTTGTTGCAGAGGAAATCTTGTTCCCATTCCCCTTGCCCGGTAGGCTCTGGTTTTCCCTGCGGGACCAGGTCACTGATAGCTGTGCCGCCTTCGATGCGTTCCGCAGCAGGAGTTTTCCAGAGCATTGCCTGTTGCAACTCGCTCTCCCGTCCCTCGATATGCAGTAACCGGTAGTACCTGGCAAAAAAAGCCTTTTCCTCATCGCTATACGTGGCCTGGGGGCGAAGCGGAGAAGATGGGGCGTTATTTACAGATGATGGCTCATTTCCGTCGTGGGATGGAGTTTCAGCAGCGGGTTCCGGGGGCTGCCAACTGAGCAATGATGAAGCC
This sequence comes from Ktedonobacteraceae bacterium, assembly GCA_041499255.1. Taxonomy (GTDB): domain Bacteria; phylum Chloroflexota; class Ktedonobacteria; order Ktedonobacterales; family Ktedonobacteraceae; genus UBA11361. The sequence continues at coordinate 1,797 of JBGQJX010000091.1, forward strand.
TGTTGGCACTCGGAGAGCATGGAGCACCTGGTGCAGCGCGACGGTCCGGGAGGCACTGATGGTATAGCCGTGAGGTGGCTGAGGACAAGGATATTGCGCGTTTCGTTGACTCGTTGTATGTCTCTTATGGTGGGTTCAATACCAAAAGCCTGGGCTTCTCCGGGGGTGCCGCTATAGAGCAAGGTGCCGCGAGCTTTTTTCATGCGGGGGTCGCGCCGTACTGCCAGCAGCGCATGATAGCCAAGGACCTGCCAGCGGTGGCTGGATTTTGGTAAAATGCCAGAGCTGCCACCTGTTTTCAATTCCAGGAGGCTTTGCCGGTTGGTTTGTTGCCACAACAGGTCGAGTCGCCCGCGCAGGCCGATCTCGGGGGCAAGAAGGAATGTTTCGGCGCGTACCACATTCTCGGAGCGCCGGGCGCCGGGTTCTCCGCTATGATTAGCAGCGGGGGCTGCGGGTATATCCCACAATGTAGCGCTCTGGTTCTGATACCAGTTTGCCAGGCTTTCCAGGTGAGATGCTACCTCTGCGCGCATGGTCTCAACCGATACGTTTGCTAAGGCGAGGTCGAGGCTACTCTGATCCAATGCCTGTTCAAGGTGGCGCTGGAGGGTTGCCAGGGGCGTCTCATGCCCTTTGGCCGCATGGCCGTTCATCAATTCGCCCCGGTCATGTTCTTTCAGAAGTTCTTTAAAACAGTGATGGACAAGGTTGCCGCGAATGGTGGCAGCTGATGGGGGGGAAGGTACCAGCCTGTTCAGAAGATATTGGCGCGAACAGTATTCGGCGTGGTTGAGATCGGTGATATTCAGCAGGACATCGGGTTCCAACACGGCGAGCGTATAGGAGTTGGTTTGATAGATGTACCGTGGTTGGCCTTTATATGCTGTGATGATTGGTGGCGCGGGAAGATGGTAGATTCGTAGGGCGAGGTTGTGTATCGTGACACCACGCTCATTCAGTTCTTTGACAAACTTGCCGTAGTAGTTATGTATGAAGTGAACCTCGATACGCGCTGTCCCGGTGTCCAGTATGATGGTTGGTGTCTTCTCAGCGTTGATGGTTTGTTCGTAGGCGGCTACAATGCGCCCATCGAGCTGCCTGGTGGCACAGGGGGGGCGTGGGTCGAGGACACAGAGAAAACACTCCTGTGCTGACTCTTCTTGTTGATTTGTTGTGTGGGCTGCCATCAGGCTCTCCATTCTCTATGGCTACTGTGTGCAGTGTAGGGGAAGAACAGAAATTCGTCAAGGGGAATATAGTGTGGTGTGTATAATACATTTAAACATTTCCTTAGAAAAGAGGTAACGTATATGCCAACACCTCCTATTCGCACTATCACCCTGGGTATAGAAGAAGCACATCCCCTTACACCTGGGGTCATTGAGCGGGCTGCATTTATTTTGCGAGAGGCTCGCGCGCGGTTTGAAGCGGCGGGGTACGAGGTACAGACCGTGCGGATTTCGACGCGGCCGGTTTTTGACGACCTGGCGGATTGGCCGGCGGTTGAACTGCTCAACTACGCTCGCGAGCTACAGAGCCTGTTGGATGATAATGAGTTGAGCTTTTGCTCAATAGGTACAGCAATGGCGGCGCGCCCAGATTTCCCCCTGGAAAAGATTCACGTTATAGCTGATTTGCTGGCTGCTACAAGCGCGCTCAATGCTACAGCGCAACTGGCGACGGCACAATATGGCCTGCGGGCAGAGGCGGCTTTGCCCACGGCGGAGGTGATGAAACGATTGGCGGCGGAGACGGAGGAGGGATTTGGGAACTTCCGCTTTGCTATGTTGAGCTGTGTCGAAGCAGGCGGGCCATTTTTCCCCTCCGCGTATCATAGCGGCCCTGCTAGCCTATCGCTCGGCTTACAAGGGGCTGGCATCATCGCCGGGGCGCTGCGGAATCTGCGGGCCGGTGAAGGCAGTTCTCTGGATCTTGCTGTTATCAGTGAGAGGGTAAAGGTCGCGGTGATCGAGCAGGTGCAGCCAGCGGTGATGCTGGCGTATGAGCTAGCCGCGGCGCGCGGTTTGATTTTTGGCGGCGTTGATCTTTCGCCGGCCCCCCTGGGAGAAGATAGTATTGCCGCTGCGATGGAGCTTTGTGGCTACGGGCCTTTCGGTACGGCCGGAACGCTGGCGGTGTCTGCCGCGATTACGGCTGCTTTGAAAAATACGGGATTGCTTACATGTGGCTATTGTGGTTTGATGTTGCCTGTATTAGAAGACGCGGCACTGGGCCGGCGCTGGGAAGAGGGGTATGTAAACGCTCATCAACTGCTCCTGTATTCAGCAGTCTGTGGAACGGGGCTGGATACACTGCCGCTGGCTGGAGATATTACAGCGGAGAAGATTGCCCACCTGCTGCTTGATGTTGCGACATTGGCGTTACGCTTGAACAAACCACTATCGGCTCGCCTCTTTCCAGTTCCAGGCAAGCGGAGTGGGGAACGCACAAGTTTTACTTCGCCATATTTAACGAATACGCTAGTGAAAGACTAGTAGCTGACACTGAAGCCCCAGAGCACATCCATTACGCCATCATAGGAGCGTTTGAGGTTATCGTAGAGGCTGGCATTTTCAATAGCGAGAGCGGCCAGGCTGGCCAGGACGGTAAGAAACTGAATATCGTCCTCGTGAAAAATGCTTTTTTCACTGGTGTAGACACGCATTACACCGATGGCCTTACCGCGCACCTCTAACGGGACGCATAGGACAGAAACGATACCTTCCCGTTTAGCCGCGGCCTGGTATTGGAAACGACTGTCGGTACTGACATCTGGGATGTACACAGTTTTACCGCTGAGGGCCTCACTATCAATGCGACTATGTTCGACATCAACGGGGCCTTTTGCCAGGTAGCTGCCGCTGAGTCCGTAGCCTGCACTCAACTGCAATTGACCGGTGCGAGGATCGAGCAAGCGCAAGACACAGCCCTTTACCTGCATGGCCTCGGTGATACTCATGACCACGCTCTCTAGAACCTGGTCCAGCTCAAGGCTGGAGGTGATGGTCAAAGCGGCCTGGTGAAGGGCATGATAATAATCTTTATGTGAGCGAGACGGCGTAGCAGCAGAATGAGAATCTGTCGTCATCGGTAGAATCCCTCCCAATCGGGCAATGTTTATACATGCATGAGATAACGTGGAGCGCTGCAACGATGTGTTAAATTCATTTACACCTATCATTATACCATACCGGATTGAGGAAAAAAGAAGCAGCCGATGGCTTAAAACGATAGCCAGCCAGTGAGGAATGACAATTATTAATGCTTTTTTTTACTTATTCATTTGGCCAGTGAGGGCCGATAAATCGGCGGTGGGCGCGATAAATCGGCCCCTACGGGTGTCCGGATTCATGTGTTCATGTGCATAAATATCCTGGCATCCAAATGGATTGGAGTATTGGGCGCCAGGTCAATTGCTAGCTAGACTTTAGTAGCGCGTATCTCTTTGGGCGGATCCTGTACAATCCATACGCGGCATGTAGCATTTGTTAGTACGTAGGGTATTGTTTTACCCAGATCGTTATGCAATTTATTTGGGTCACGTACCATTCCGAGCATTAGCAGCGCACAGGAATGATCTCTTGCTTCATCAACGATGGCGGTGCCGGCATCGCGTGCCTGAACCACTTCGGCGACAGCTTCACAGCCAGAGTCTTCTGCTATGTTCAATGCCTCGGTGAGAAGTTTATCAGCGTGTTCGGATTCTTTGGTGAGAACGGCTTTGAGAGGTAATGTACGTGGCACTTCGATTATATGAACAAGATGTACTTTGCGTCTGGCTTTTTTGGCCATTAGACAGGCTAGTCGGACCAATTCATTATCGAGTTCTTTGCCCTCGACGATGACGGCGATGTCGCCTGTGGCCCCAACCCCTGGGGCGGTTTTGCTGGTTTCGGCCTCATCCTTGACTTTTGAGCGCCATAAATGAACCATATTGTCTCCCTTCCTGGTGGTCGATGATAAACAGCATCATTGCAGCATTCTCCGGTATTCAGCATTCTCAGCGGATATTCTTCAATGCATTCCACACAGGTCACTATGATTCTATCTCTTTAAATTGATAGCGTCAATGTCTGAATTGTACAACAAAGGATGTGGTTCATGAATCATCATGACAGTATTAAGGGGTGCAGAACTACAAATGCTTCTACCAGGAAGAGCCTGATAGATACACCGTTACTCTGGTTCGATTGTAGCCGTGAGCCCGTAGCTCAACAGGCGTTCCTGGTAGAATTCGGCAAGTTCTTTGGGACAGACTGCGGCTATGGCGCTACCGGTAAGATGCGCGGTGAGCATAATGCGTTCAGCTTCTGTTTGCGTGAGATTGTTGATAGAGTGGAGCAGTACGAAGACAACGTAGGTCATTTCATTGTAGTCATCGTCGTATAAGACAACTCTGTACGGGGGGAGAAGTTTGGCGCGGAGACGTAGGAGTTCCTCTGTTTCCACTTGAAACTGGGGAAGAGTTATTGCATTATTGGGCATAGCGAACATTCTCCGATAATATAGATAATATGAAAGAATAAAAATCTTCTTCCACTATTGTAATCAAGTTTTGGCTAGATTTCTAGCCTTTTAGAAAACTGTCCTATAGCGGCTTCATGGAATGTTATAAGATAAAGATTGATAGGATACATATTGTCAAAACGAGGTTATATTTATGAACCATCAAGATCATGTCAACCTGTTGAGGAGGGGGATAGTGGAAGCTGGAGGTGTATGGGCCGATTTTGGTGCGGGGACTGGGGCTTTTACATTGGCGCTGGCTGATTTGTTAGGGCCAGGTGGGGAAATATATGCAGTGGACAAGGATAGGAGCGCGCTCAAAGAGCAAGAAAGGGCGATGCGTACCTACTTTCCTGGTACGGTGGTTCACTACATCAACGCGGATTTTACGCAGAGGCTGGCTCTTCCTCTGCTTGATGGAGTTGTTATGGCCAACTCGCTGCATTTCTTACGTCAGAAAGATGCCATGCTACAGCTGGTGCGCGACTACCTCAAGCCGGGTGGGCGATTGATCATCGTCGAATATAACAGTGAACGGGGCAATATGTGGGTGCCGTATCCCTTCACGTTCAGGAACTGGGAAGCGCTAGCGCACAGGAATGGGTTTGCCAAAACGACATTGTTGGCAACGGTTCCTAGTCGCTTTTTTGGTGAGATGTACTCTGCACTGAGCACGACATAGGCCTCCCAGATGGGTGCAATGATGTAGATTCACAAAATAACCCGGATAGCGATACATGCGCGGAGGGCCGATAAATCGGCGGTGGGCGCGATAAATCGGCCCCTACATGTCCGTGTCACATGAACATTGGCAGAGCATTACGGCTGGTTCATAGTTGAGGATGGGTCTGTGTGGTTATGAACGTACTCTCTTCGATGGGTAAGCCTTCCATTTGCATGATTTTGAGCGCGTTGGTTGTCGGGCAGGGGCCGGGGCGCAAGATGTAATCAAAGACCATTTGACCGTCAATGACGTCTTCTTTGAAGTGATAGTTTTTGATGGCTGTTGTCTCGTCGGCCAGGTGTACGAGCTCCAGGTCGTGTGTTGAAATGACGCCGAGGCAGTTTTGTCCGACCAGAGCATGGATGTATGAGCGGCTACCGATCAATCGCTCACGGTTATTCGTTCCCTTAAAAATTTCGTCAATGAGGAAGAAAAGGGGAAGATTGCCCTCCTGTTGCAGTTCTTCTAATAAGGCTTTGAGTCGTTTCACTTCTGCATAGAAGTAAGAATAGCCATCGGTCACGGAATCGCTGACCTTGATACAGGTAAAAATCTTGAAGAGAGAGGTCTGGAAGGAAGCGGCGTTGACTGGACCGCCGGCATAGGCCAGGCAGAGATTGATGCCTAATGTACGCAGAAAGGTGCTTTTGCCGGACATATTTGAGCCTGTGATAATGTCTATCTGGCCCGGCGGGTTCATGGAGAAATCATTGACGACTTTTTGTTCAGCCATAATCAGTGGATGTCCCAGGCCCGTGGCTTTGAATATACAATGGTTACCCTGTTCCGCGCCTACTTGTAATTCGGGTTGATGGTACTCCGGGTTCAAGTAAGAAAAACTGGCGAATGAACTGAGGGCTTCAAGCTCAAACCAGGTATCGAGCCATAGTGGTAAGACGGAGGCTATCAACGCTTTGTAGTGATTCAAGCGAATAGCCACGTAGACATCCCATGGGAGCAGGGCATTCACAATGAGCCAGAGGAATTGATTCTTTGCCAACGTGGCGGCTGAAGCGACACGCGAGAGCCGTTTTAAGAGTATGTAGGGGCGGCGGGATGGATCGATAAAGAAGGGATTGCACAGCACTTTGAGGTGCTGTTTGTTGCCGTAAGGATAAGTTTCCAGGTATTCAAAGACGGTGCTGAGCTGCGCAAAGGCATCACGCAAAAAGTAGGCGTCCTCGAAGAGATCGCCGCGTTCATTGCGTTTGAAAGAGAACCAACCGATGGAGAGCAACAAGGCGATGATCCAGAATTGAGGGCCAATGAGGGCGAGGCCATTCAAGAGCAGGAGGGTGAGAGTGAGCGCTGATAAAGCGACGGCTATGATGACGGTTACACGAGATTGTTTATAGGTATCCTGCTGCTTCAGCCAATTCAGTAACTTTTTCCCTTCCAAGTGTTCTGCGACGTTTGTTGAAGCTAGTAGGGTTTTCATCGTTAGTTTATCGCGGAAGCGGGAAAGAGGAGCCAGTTCTTGTATCAATATCTGCCTCCGGTGTATTGTGCGTGGGTCTGGCGTTGTGTTCAACAGCCACTCGCGAACGCGCTGTCTGCCCTCGTATGACACGGCAGTGGTGATGAGCTGGTGCAGTGATCGCTCTCCGGTGATGTCAAGATCTGTTTCAAAGGGATGATTCACCTGTGATGATTTTGTGCTAATGGGCGGGATATTGTCCCAGTCCAGTCGAATGCGGGCTACCTGTGTTGATTTAAGCTGTAACCAGAGCTTGTGCCTGGTAATGCTGCGCTCAACCTGGCGATGAATGTATGCAGCGATACTAAAGCCGACGAGAGTGATAAAGGCGGTGGCAAGAGACCAGGGCCAACCTGCCACGAAGTAGACGAGAATGGCGAGGAAAAAGCCAGGGAGGAAGATCGCCAGGCGCACCCACGAAAGGCGATTGCTGCGCTGATTTAGTGCGTCTATGCGCCTGTGCAGGCGATATATTTGATTTTCGAGAGCGCGCTGGCGTTCGGGTCTGGTGATCACTGGCAGATACCTTTGTTTCTCATCATTCTCTTAATACGAACATGCAATGCCTGGTGTTCTATTTCTCTGGCCTTTCATGTACTGGCACATGGCACATTGGGAATTTGCCAATCGATCTCGGGCTTACCAGCTTCATGCAGAGCGGCGTTAATGGCTGAAAATGGTTTGCTGCCGAAAAAGCCGTTGCGCGCAGAGAGAGGCGATGGATGGGCCGATTGCACGATGGTATGCCGCGCGGTATCGATCAAGGCAAGTTTTTTCTGTGCATAGCCGCCCCACAGGACGAAAACCACCGGGCTATTTTTGGCGTTGACTTTGCTGATGATGGCGTCGGTGAATGTTTCCCAACCGTGGTTTTTGTGCGAATTGGGACTATGAGCGCGAACGGTCAAGACCGCGTTTAACATGAGGATACCCTGTTCGGCCCAGTGAACCAGGTAGCCATTGTTGGGGATACTGAAACCCACGTCTGAGCGTAGTTCGGCGAACATGTTCATGAGAGATGGTGGAGGCTTGATGCCGGGGCGCACGGAAAAACACAGCCCATGGGCCTGGTTATGATCATGATAGGGGTCCTGGCCTAGCAGTAGAACGTTTACCTTTTCGAAAGGCGTGATTTTTAGGGCTGAAAAGACATCTTCTTCAGGGGGAAAGACGGTATATGTTTGTCGTTCCTGGTCTACAAACTGCTGTAGTTTCTGGAAATAGGGGTTTTCGAGTTCACAGGCGAGGATATTTTGCCAACTGGCAGGTATGTCAATTTTCATCGAGAAAGTACCTTTCAGAATGCTATTGAGTGACAGGAGCTTATCATACTCTATAATTCTTTTGATGTGAGAATAATGTGGATATAGGATAGAAAATGTACTAGCCAGGCAGGATTATGCACATTAACTACATAATCCGGATACCGGAATATCCAGCGAGGGCCGATAAATCGGCCCCTACGGTTGTCCGGATGAATTTGTTCATCTGCATAATAGGTCAGGTTATGCCGGCCAGGGTTGGTACTGGCGCTTCAAGCATGTTTTTAGCTGCCCGGCCTGCCTTGAGGACCAGTTTTACATTGGCCGGGTCGGCAAGCCTATTAATATCGCTCAGCACATCGCCATCCACGATGATGATATCGGCGAGTTTCCCGACTTCAAGGGCGCCCAGCTTATCATCTAAACGTAGGAGACGAGCGGCTTGAGATGTACTTGCCTGGATAGCCTGCATAGGCGTCATACCATTTTCGACCATCAATGGCAACTCTTTGCCATTTTCTCCATGGCGACCGACGCCCGAATCTGTGCCCATAGCGATATTTACCCCAGCATCGACAGCCATGCGGAAACTTTTTTGATGGGCTTCTATCACATTCACCGCTTTTGTTGCCATCATGGGGGGAAGGAGGTCCGGGTGATCCTGTGAAAACTGGACGACTGAGAGTGGCGCGATTAAGGTGGGGACAAGGTAGGTACCTTGTTTGAGCATCATGTCAATCAGCTCATCAGTCAGGTACATGCCATGTTCGATAGAGGCAACGCCGGCCAGCAAGGCATTTTTGATGCCCTGTGTTCCCTGGGCGTGTGCCATGCAGCGTTTTTCCTGGGCCGCGGCCTCGTAGACTGCCGTAGCAATCTCTTCGACGGTCAGTTGAGAAGAGGTGGGAGCGTCAGAGGTGGAGAGAACACCGCCTGTCGTTGCCAGTTTTATCCAGTCGGCTCCAGCCCGCAGTATCTCGCGTACCGCCTTACGAATCTCGTCAACGCCGTCAGCAACGCCATTGGGAGCGTCGATAAAGCGGCCACCGAAGAAACCGATATCGATGCAGCAGGGGTAGAAGCCGTCACCGTGACCACCAGTTTGAGAGATTATCGATATGGAGACCTGCATACGCGGGCCTGCGATAATACCGCGTTCAACCGCCAGTTTTAGCCCGGCGGGAGCTCCCGCGGCGTCACGTACAGTAGTGACTCCTGCTTCAAGTGTGGCACGCATGCGTGGTATAGCCTGTAGTAAATGGAGCGAGGGAGGGGTGAGCAGGCCGCGCAGCACGTCGGGATATTCCATGGTAAAGTGAACATGTGTATCGATCAGGCCGGGTAAAATACTGCCACCCATGGCGTCAATCACCGGTGTACCATGCGGTATCCTCAACTCACTTTCGCGGCCAAGCGCTATGATGCGTTCGTTGTCAATAAGTAGCGTCATGCCTGTTAGTGGTTCAGGGCTACGCCCGTTGATGATGGTGCCGTTTGTAATTGCCAGCATTTCTGTGATTTCTCCTCCTAACTTGTTCGATCTGCTCTGATTATAGCGTATGTTGATCTCACCCGTGACATTTTTTCTCTGACAGGATATAGTGCTATCAGGATAGCATGCCAGGTGTGGTTCTTGCACTGGCATTACTTTGATGAAAGGGAACAAGTATGCAACTGGAAAATAAGGGTGTTCTGGTAACGGGTGGCGCTTCTGGCCTGGGAGCAGCATGTGTCAGGCTGTTGAGTGGGTTGGGGGCGAAGGTGGTTATTGCTGATTTGAATGAAGAGGTGGGAAAGGCGCTGGCGAGAGAACTGGGCGGTGCAGTATTGTTCGTGAAGACCAACGTGGTCGAGGAAGAATCGACGCAGGCGGCAGTAAAGGCTGTGGTTGACACA
>JBGQJX010000092.1:0-11555 GCA_041499255.1 Ktedonobacteraceae bacterium
ATCATCATTTCAAAACCGCGAAGCCCTACGCTGAAAACTATCAGCGCATTGCTGTCGAGGACTTGAACATCACTGGCCTGGTGAAAAACCATCACCTGGCAAAGAGCATCATGGACGCCGGGTGGGGCGCGTTTCTCGCCATCCTTGAGGATAAGGCTGAAAGAGCCGGTCATCAGGTGATCCGAGTCAACCCGCGCTTCACATCGCAGCAGTGTCACCAATGTGGGAACATGGTACAGAAAGCGCTGTCTGTGCGTACCCATAGCTGTCCTTTCTGTGGCTCTGTGGCAGATCGGGATGTCAACGCCGCGCAAAACATTTTGTCTAAGGCCAGGGCATGGCCTTCAGGGACGGTTTCCGCTGGGAAGCCGGGTGAACTGAGAAGCCCCCAGCTTTAGCTGTGGGGAGTTGTCACCTCTTACGCTTGTGTTGGTCGAATATTCGCGTTCAATCGAAACAGGTTGGTCGGATCGTATTTGTTCTTCAGTTCTACCAGGCGCTCATAATTGGCTCCAAACGTCCTGCGTAGCGTCTCCTCCCCGTGTTCCAGCAAACCGGGAAAGTTAAGGTATTCGCTCCCATCAGAAAAGGGCTGCATTGCTGCGATGCAGGTGCGTGTCCAGGCGAGGTTTGCCGCGTCTTCGCCCGGCGTCTCCCAATTCGCTTCGACACCGAGCAGGTACGGGGCCTGCCGACCACTACAGGCGCTTTCACTGGCAGTGATCCGGCTCACGGCTCCACCCATGTGCCAGATATCGACGGTCGAGAGCGCTGATGGACGGCTCCGGGCACTTACCAGAAGACGGTCGAGAGCATCATCGCTCAGGCTGCCCAGGTAGAGCGATTTCCAGTAGTAGCGCAGGATGCCTGCCGGATAGTCCTCGTCCAGGATCGCTTGCACTTGTACGTAGGGCATCGGGGCGCTGAAATCCAGAAGGGGCATGTCAAACTCCCGCAGCGGCTGCAGGACGCGCTTGCCCTCCTCGACGGACCCCGCATACAGTGCAGCCAACAGCACGTAGGGCTGGTTGCGTACGTTCTCTGGGTACGCTTCGGTCATGGGGATGGTCCCCAGGATGGCAAAGGAACTGACCTCGTCTGGTGCCGCCTCGGTATAGTCACGATAGAACTGGAGGGTCTCTTTTGCCTTCTTGCCGTGATAGAAAACAAAGGCGAACATCACTTCCGGTCCGACTGGGTGCAGGCGATACTCGAACGCGGTGACGATGCCGAAGTTCCCACCCCCGCCACGAAGCCCCCAGAAGAGGTCTGGGTTTTCCGTGGCACTCGCTTTGACCAATTGGCCGTCAGCAGTGACTATCTCCGCTGCAACCAGGTTATCACAACTCAATCCATACTTGCGTCGCAGCCAGCCAATGCCACCACCAAGGGTCAGTCCGGCGATACCAGTGTCAGAGACCACCCCACCTGGAGTTGCCAGCCCGAAACGTTGTGTTTCTTGATCCAGTTCACGCCAGATCGCCCCACCTTGAGCCCTGGCGAGACACGCTTGTGGATCGACCTGAATACCCTTCATTGCAGAGAGATCAATCACTAGCCCGTCATCGCAGACAGCAGTGCCTGCAACGTTGTGTCCACCGCCGCGTACTGCCTCCAGCAGATGGTTGTCGCGAGCGAAGTTGATGCTACTGATGACATCGGCGGCATTGGCACAGCGAACGATGTATGCCGGACGTTTGTCGATCATGCCGTTCCAAACCCCGCGTGCTTCGTCGTACTGGTCATCACCAGGACGGATGAGCTGCCCTTGCAAGCGAGAGGCAAACGCTCGGATAGTCTCATCACGTAATGTGGTAGATTTTTGTGCTTCCATGATAGTCTTTCTTTCTAGGTCAAGAGAGCAAACGATACCCGCACTTGCAAAAAGAATGCGAAAAAATCACCAGTTGCTTTCCCCTTTATCAGCAAAGCATAGCAGGTCTTTCTGAGATGGTTCTGTGAAGTAGGTAAGATGAACCTGAGCATGCCATGGCCCAGTGGCGACGAGGCCCTGAACCGGACGCTGGAACGTCCCCCCCCCCGATCTCATCAACGCACTCGATAGTACGCTACGAGGGATCAATGGGCTTGAGGTAGTACGTCGGCTCGTGCGGCAGGAACGTGACATCTTAAAAAAAGTAGTTCACATTTACTCACGGGATGTCAGATGAAGTATGGCTTTATTGCTCAGCATCAGCAGGAGTACCCGGTGAAAACGATGTGCCAGGTTTTGGAAGTCTCAGTCAGTGGCTATTACGCCTGGAGACAGCGACCGCCGAGCGCTCGCCAGATGGCCGATGAGAGGCTGAGTACCCGCATTCGCCAGATGCATGAAGCCACTCACCAGATCTACTATTTGTTTTAGGTTCGACACTTTGGTAAAACCATATTTCTTGCACATGTCGTCAACGTAGTCATGAGCTGCTTGCATGTCGTCTGCTGAGAACAATATCAAACCTATCATACCACCGTCATTTTGTTCGTATTCAACTCCCCAACGCATTGCTGTTTTTCTCTTTCTTCTATAATGACGATTATCGTCATAAGATGGCAATCATCATCTGACGTTTATCCTCTACCTGTCAAAGTGCAAGTACTGCTAAGATGAGGGCAAAAGATCAGAGGTACATCATGGTTAGGCTTAAAGTCAAAGAAGTTGCTGAACAGAAGGGCTTTAGCATGGGCAAATTGAGTAGGGAAGCAGATATTGATAGGAACACTGTAAAGAAGCTGTATTCAGATAGCAGATATTCCCCCACAATTGACACCCTTCATAGAGTTGCACGGGCTTTAGGTGTAACAATTGCTGACTTGATTGAAGAGACCGACGATTAGACGCAATGAGGTTTCTAGCGCGGTAGACTGATTGTAAAGGATAGCGACCACTGTATCTTCAGCACAAACCATTGCGACAAGGTCACGCCCGAGGCCCTGAGCCGGCGATCCATGTCGAGGGCCAGGGCCGATAAATCGGCGCTGGGCGCGATAAATCGGCCCCTACAAATGTCCTCATTAATTTGTCAATGTGCGTTATTAGTATTTATGTTCTTATAAGTGTTATAATGTTTTCTATGCAATGATGAGATAGACAGGAGGAATACGATGTCAAAGTGGAAAAAGGGACGGGGCAAACTGGGCATCTTTGCTCCACTATTGGGGACATGGCAAGCTGATGCCGATTCGCCGCAAGGGCCTGTGCGCTGTGTGCGAAATTTTCAGAAGGTCCTTAATGAATCGTATGTCCAACTCACTGCTACCTGGCATATTGGTGGTATGGTATACGAGGAAATAGCTTTTTTCGGGTGCAACAGGGAGGGAAAGATCCAGTTCTGGTCGTTCACGTCGGATGGCAAACAATCTAGTGGCGAACTTGCTGATGTCAGTGATGTTCATCCCGATGCCATCGGCTTTGAGGCACAGATGCCTGCCGGCCTGGCCCGCAATGTATACTGGCCTGACGAGGACCAAGGATTACGCTGGGTGGTGGAGTCGCATACGAAAAAGGGCTGGAATCGATTTGTTGACCATCATTATGTTTCCGAGCCTCAACCAGTTGTTACTCCTGAATAGGGGCGACGATGATACGATCCTGGTTACTCCTTGCAGGCCTGGCAAGATACCTCTACAATTGTTGCTTAACTTATGCTATAGTTGTTTAGCTAAACTTTGGTAGAGCTATTTAGGCCAACTCTTTGTATTGGAGTGAGAAAAGAAGGTATGTATCATGCAACAGCAACCTGAATCTGGAGCGGATCGCGCTGCGCGTCTATTGGGGGTTCAACGCAGCCTGTGGTGGGACAGGGTGAGAAGGACGCATTTGGAGATTAAGAACCAAAATTATGACCAAAGTTGTTGTGCCGTTTGCAATGGTACTGATCAGCCACAAGTTCATCACATTGTGCCGTTCCACTTCTGTCACTTAGTCTATCGAGGAGACCTGGAACTGGACGAGCGGAACTTGATGACGTTGTGTGAAGTGCTGGAGCACAATCATCACGAATTGCTTGGGCATCTTGGTGATTGGGAAATTTACAATAAAGCTGGCAGGGAAGGGATTATGGGGGCCTTCAAGGGAAAGCCTGTTAGTGATCTTACTGCTGATCAAATTCAACTTGCCGAAGTATGGACGCAGTGGATGGGGGATAGACCTCATCGTTGGAATAACATGTCGGCTCAGGACAGGTTCGCCCTCAGGCAGTTTCTGGATGCTAACCTGCCTTATATACCGACGGATGATTTCTCTGGCTCTCAATATCCATATGTATTCGATAACGCGGATGATCCGGACAAAAAGGCGACGACCTATGGGGAAGAGTCCAGGTGGAAGGTGTATCGGAGTCAGGCAGCGAAGGCGGAAAGTGATACTGCTTCTCAGTGAATAAAGCTAAGGTTTGTTTATTGCAGGTTGGTCGATCCTTGATAGATGGAATTTAATAGGGCGAATGTGGCGGGGTCGTATTGCTTCAGGGCGTCAGGGCCGTTGGCAACGTGATTGAATGCCGGCGTGTAGGCGCTGCCTGGCCCTGCCGAAAAATAGAACTGGCTCATGACTGCCCAGAACTCTTGCTCATTGGTCATGGCATAGTCGCCTGTCCAGAGTCCTTCTTGCCTGGCAGCAAGATAACGAGCGAGTATGAGGCTTCTGTCTGTTTGCGACAGGCCAACATTCATTATTGTATGCGCCAGTTCATGGACGCAGATATTTTGGCCTAAGGTATCTTTGCCTCGTTGATAGGCGTCACCTGGCTCTGCCAATAGATTTTTCTCATCACAAGCAGTGATGGGGTGCTCAGTTACTCCACCAGCACCTCCTTCCCCGTATAGTTGACAAAGATAACTATTATACTGGCTGAAATAGGGTAGATCGCAGATGCGCTCGGTGCGTGAACTGACGGTTGTAAATGTTCCATATTGTCTGAGAACAATGGCGATGTCAGGTCGATGTTTGAGCATGGCCTGGAGTATCTTATTGGCAGCATTCAGCGCGGCATCGGGAACCGATTGATCTCCTGTCACGTAGACGGGTCCGTTAGCGATGACTTTCACCAGTAGTGGCTGGAATGGCTGGTATTTTAGAATGTGTCTGGATGTTGGTATGTGGATAACAACTGATATTAGCGTTTGTTTGGGCGAGGGTGTGGGCACTTTGGGCATTGTGGCGGTTGGTGAAGGTGTGGTGGTGGGTGAGGTTGCTGTGAGGGGGAAGAGTGAACAAGAAGAAAGGACAGGAAGAAGAGCAATGCATAGGATGATGAGGATCCATTTAGACCTGAGTCCATGTGGAGAAATGCGCATCAATGATTACCCTTTACGTCGTTTCTTCAAGGTTGCATGTTAGTGGTTGCTGCTCTCAGTGTGATTCAACGATAATTGTATGATTTTTCTGGGATTCTATTGGAGTTTGGAAGAAAGAGATTTTAAGTTCACCGCGTGGGGGGGTATGTTCCGAGATTATGCGTCAACCAACAGGACGGGGGCGACCCAAGGGTCCCCGCCCATCGACCACGCCGCCCCCGCCCCTACGAGATGAAGCCGTGACCAACGGGACGGGGGCGAGCGCGAGGGTTGCTCGTGGTGGTGATGAGGGAGACGCTGCTTTGATCATCCTCCGGAGATGGCGGGGGATGGGGGTTTGAGCTTGAGGCAGGTGGCGATGGCCTGGTCTTCTGGGAGTTTGTAGCCCTTGAGCCAGGCGGCATGCCAGCTTGCTTCGTCCACGCGGGCTTTAATCTGTTGGATGATTACCTGGATGAAAGGGCGGTTTGATAGCCATGAGCTTGAACCGATGGTACCCATCAAGCTATCTTTTATGCCCCACAGTTGTGCGGTTAGCAGGCTAGCCGTAGGTGGATCTGGTTCTTCTCTCAAGCCAACAGCAAAACCTAACAAGCCAACGCCTGTGGCAATGAATTGTTTATAGCCCAGTTGATGGCTTAACTCAATGCTCTGTAACAAGTTGGTTATTGATTCCGTGTATTTTCCCTCCAGGATAAACATGCCCCCTTCATCTTTTGTCAGGTCGGCTATGGCACTTTTGTCACCGAGTTGCTCGAAAAGCTCTCTACTTTGAGCATAGAGTGAGTGCATCCGTTCAGCATTAAAGCTTAAGCCTTCCGCCGCGCCCATGTAGAAGAGCAACTGAGCACGCAGCCAGAGATCGCCCGTGGGAGAGAGCAGTTGCAGACCCTGCTCACACACACGTTTGGCTAGCTCATTATCGTCCAAAGCAATGGCGGGCCAAGCCCGGTAAAATAATGCAGTCGCCAAACCTCTGGGATCGTCTAGTTGCCGCCAGAGCGCGATACTCTCTTCAGCCATTTCTACCGCTTTGTGTTGCTCGTTTTGCAAAGATAGCAGACGCGCGGCCTCGCTCAATGCTTTAGCACGCGCGGCGCGCGCAGTTTTGCCAGCATCTTCCGCAAGCGGAACGGCTAGCGCGGCGTCAAACCAGCGCCGTCCTTCAACCAGGTGGCCCTGCCATTCCCAGTATGGCCGGAGGGCTGCGGTCAGGCGTAGTGCCACTGTTACTGCATGCGGCCAGGTTTCGGGAACTCTTTCTGGTTGCCCTGTCTCGTTGCTGGAGGCTGCGGCAGGATTCCAAATCTCACTGGCGGTTCCAGGCTCAAGACGGTAGGGAGCGCCTGTCATTATACTCTTTCCGGTCATGGCTTGCCGGAGTGACCACTCAAGGGCAACACGGAAATTATCGCGCTCAGCCGCCAGTCGCGCTTGCCAGACGAGCTGCTGTGGACCTCTCAAACCTAGCTCACCTGCTTCCGCTACTCCAAGGTAGTAGCAGGCATGCCAATCCCGCAGACGCTCAAATTCTCCACTTTTCTGTAGCCGTTCTAGAGCGTATTCGCGCAGCGTCTGCAGCAGGGTGAAGCGCATCTGCTCGTTGGTCACTGTCAGCCGTACCAGCAAGCTGTTGTCCACAAGGTGCTCGTGTAGATCTAAAGTGGATTCGGTGAGAGGTGAGTACCCTTGTTCTTGATGCAAGGGTTGGTTGGCAACAAGAGTATGCATCATTGCTCCGGCTGCCTCAAGCGGCCACCCACCGCTGAACACACTCAGACGAACAAACAACTCCTGTTCGCTGGAGGAGAGTAAGTTGTAGCTCCAGGTGATCGTGTCGCGCAGCGTTTGATGCCTGACGGGTAAATTCCTGGCCCCTTTGGCCAGGACGGCAAGCGGCGACTCTGTGAGCCGTGCCAGTAACTGCTCTAATGGGAAGGACTTGACGCGAGCGGCTGCCAGCTCGAGCGCCAGTGGTAAGCCGTCCACTCGCTCACAAATCTGCGCGATGTAAGAAGCGTTTGTGAGGGTAAGAGTGAAATCAGGTAATACTGCTCGTGCCCGTTCAGTAAAGAGCTGCACGGCGCCGTATTGTTCAAGCTTCGCGATATCCAACACGGCGCTGGAGTCAGGAACTGCGAGGGGCGGCACGTTGAATTCAGTTTCGCCGTACAGGTGAAGCACCGCACGGCTGGTGACCAGCACTTTGAGGTCAGGCGCCGCAGCAAGGAGTTTGCCAATGTCGGTGGCCGCTGCTTCTACCTGCTCGAAATTATCGATCAGCAGGAGCATTTGTTTGTTTTGAAGATAGGTGATCAGGCTTTTAACCGCGGGCACTTCGGGAGCAGGTTTGAAGTTGAGGACCTGCAAAATACTCTGCGGTACAAGTATGGGATCACGTACCGCTGAAAGATCCACAAACCAGGCCCCATGGGTGAATGCGCCGGCCAGTTCATTGGCAACGTGTTGTGCGAGGCGCGTTTTGCCACTGCCGCCAGGTCCAAATAGGGTGACCAGGCGTACCTCGTCCTGACTCAATAGTTGCAGGAGGTGGTTCACCGCTTCTTCCCTGCCAACCAGGCGTGTGAGCGGGGCGGGCAAATTATGGAGTTGGAGACGAGGTAGAACGTAATCTGAACGTGTTTGCCGTGACGCGCCATTCCCCTCAAGCTGGCTGAGAGGAGGTGTATGCCACTCCTGGTCGCTAAAACTCTCAGGCGGCAGTTGTGCTTGCTCAAGCAGGTAGAGCGCTTCTTCAAAGGTGGTGATCGCTCGCCATTGTGCCAGCTTGGTGATGATGATCTTGACTTCTTGCCCGGTTAGATGGGCGTTCGCATTGCCGTGCAGCTTGCGACTGAGCACTTTTTCGTGGAGCCCAAGCTCTTCAGCAAGTTCTTTCTGGAAATAGCCAGAAGCACGTAGGCGCTCGCGCAGGCCAGCGCTAAATGCTTTAGTGTTGATGCGTTTCAAAGTGTTCTCCTACGAAATGATATCGCGCCGCACTAGAATGTCCATCTCAATAGACTTTTAAGTAGACATTTTGGTTACCAAAAGACGGAGAAATATGCCAGCAGTTAGTATACTAGAATTGGCACGCGTAAATCAAGCGAAAATTGGAAGAAGTCGTTTTTTTCTATTTTTGATGGAGTCTGATATCCCCCCAATCACGATTCCGGTACGCGAGGAGCATGGCACCCACAAGGGTGTGTTTTCTATTATCTCAGGAGTTGCGAGTGGTAGAGATGGGATCAAATTTCAATGATTCCCCAACTGAAGTCGCCCACCCATTCGCATTACGCCTGGGAGCTTACAAGAACAATATAGAAAGAGGACCGCGTATGTACCTTCTTCGTATTCATGCACAGAGCTACAGTAGGATCTTTGAAGTGTTGCCGGAGGAGACGGGGAATGCCGAGTTGATGGTAGAAATGGTTGTGGGTCAAGTCCTGGTAGACCTTTTTGGGGATGCGATGGTGGATGATGTGACTATTCACTTCTCTTCCACTTCGCGCACGGGTCAGCGAGATTGCTCCATTCAGATTCAGGCGCAATGTTCTTGCGATGCCAACAAGTTACTTTCATCTGCAAGGGAGTATATGGAGCGTACGGTTGCTAAAAATCTGGGTTCCCTCTTGCGGGAATTATTTGGACCGGTTGCTGTAGACAGTGTTATTGCTCAGCCTTATTTCTTGGAATCCTATTGATTAGTCTACAGGTGTGCTACTGGCTGTGATGGTAAATATGTTTTGCTTGAGTGGAGACTCAGTACGGGGTCTCCATTCTGGCATTTAAAGAAGAATATTTCTCATTTTTTGTGTAAAATGGATGTGTCTATGGCGACGCCATAGACACATCCATTTTACACAAAAGAAAATGGGATACGATATAATAGTTGTGATATGAAATCAGAAGATGATGTTACAATTGATGATTACCGGGGTCTGGGCGAGTTTCGCTATCAGATTCGGCGGTTTGTGCGCTTTAGTGAGCGGTTTGCGCGCGCGGCAGGGATTAAGCCACAACAACACCAGTTGTTGCTGGCGATCAAGGGGCTGCCGGAGGGAATGAGGGCAACGATCAGTAACCTGGCGGAGCGGATGCAACTTCAACATCATAGTACGGTTGAGCTGGTGGATCGCCTGGAGGAACGGGGCCTGGTGGAGCGCTGTCGTGACGAGGAGGATCAGCGGCGTGTGCTGGTGAGGCTTACGCAAGAGGGGGAAGAGGCGCTGAACAATCTCTCTCGCCATACGGTGACCGAGCTGCGTTCTATTGGTCCAGGCCTGGTTAGCGCGCTGAATAGAGTGATTAATGGGGCAAAAGCGGATGAATACAATGGCGTAAACGAGATTCAGGAGAGTGAAAATGGGCATGACCACTGATGGCCTGTCGTACTGGCAAGCCGAAAGCGAGGGGATAGAGCTCCTCGAAACGACGCTGGGAGATATTTTGGATAGTCGCGCCGAGGAGGTTCCAACGCTAGAGGCTGTTGTCTACTCCTGTTATCCTGAGTTTGGGGGAGCACTCGACATTCGCTGGAGCTACGCGGAGTTTCGCGAGCGAGTCAACGCTGTGGCGCGCGGCCTGATGGCGCTGGGCTTGCAAAAGGGTGAGCATATAGCGGTCTGGGCGGCGAATCTTCCAGAGTGGGTGTTGCTTGAGTTCGCCGCGGCCAAAGCCGGGCTAGTACTAGTGACGGTCAATCCTGTCTATCGCGCGGCAGAACTGGAATATGTACTCAAGCAGGGGGATGTGGCGGCGCTGTTCTTTATGGCGCGGGTACGCGATCATGATTGCCTGGCGACGGTGCGCTCCATGGTTACCCCTGGCTCAAGGAATGGTGAGGTCAGCAGCGAACGGTTGCCGGCACTGCGGTACGCGTGCTTGCTGGGTGCTCCACCCGCAGGGCTGTTGGAGCAAGATGGCTGGCGACCCGCACTCTTTCGTGAAATGGTCGCGGGTGGCGCTGCTGTCAGCGCAGAATCGCTACGAGAGCGGCAGGCAGCGGTGAAACCGACCGATCCGACATTGATGCTGTATACATCGGGGACAACGGGCTTTCCCAAAGGAGCTATGCTCACTCACCGCGCTGTGATTAATGACACGATGATCGCCATGCGCCGTTCAAGTAGCGTGGTGGGAGCGGGTGATCGCTATTGTTTGCCGCTGCCGTTTTTTCATATCGCGGGAGCAGGTATTGTCGTGGCGATCATTGCCGCGAAGATGACCCTGCATCCACTGGTAGCTTTCGATCCATTGAAGGCGCTGCAGATTATCAAGCAGGAAGAGTGCGCCCTGCTTTTCGCTGTGCCCACGATGCTTATTGCGATGCTCCAGCACCCCGAATTTGAGACGTATAGACCTACATCACTCAAGGCTGTTACGAGCGGAGGCGCGCCGGTGCCGGTAGCGGTGATGGAGCAAGTTAAGGAGCACATGGGTACCGACGTGGCGATTGTCTTCGGTCAGACCGAATCGACAGGCGGCATAACATTGACCCTGCCGGAAGATTCATTTGAGCGTAAGTCCGCGACGGTAGGTATTCCCTATCCGCACGTGGATGTCAAGATTATCGATCCAGCAACGGGCAATGTCGTGCCTGTTGGAGAACGTGGCGAACTCTGTTGCAGGGGTTTTCTGGTCATGACGGGCTATTACAATATGCCAGAAAAGACCGCGGCGGCCATTGATAGCGAGGGGTGGCTGCATACAGGTGACCTGGCGACGATGGATGCGCAGGGCTATATTGACATCGTGGGGCGGCTGAAAGAGATGGTGATTCGCGGAGGTGAGAACATTTTCCCGCGCGAGATCGAGGAGTTGCTGATTCGCCATCCCAAGGTTGCCGACGCGCAGGTGTTAGGGGTGCCTGATACATTTTATGGTGAAGAGCTGCTGGCGGTGGTTCTGCCTAAAGAAGGGGCAGAGGTCACGGAAGAGGAATTGCGCGACTTCTGTAAAGAGCGGATCAGTTACCAGAAGATTCCCCGCTATTTTCAGTTTACGAATGCCTTTCCAATGACGGCAAGCGGCAAGGTGCAGAAGTTTGTATTACGTGACAATGCCATCAAGGCCCTGGGATTGGAAGAGGCAGTCAAGTACCCCCGCCTGAAGGCCTGTCTTTTACCCACATCTTTTTGAAGTGGCTTGTCAGGCCAGTCGCTACAGATGGGATTGTGAAACAGTCAAAGACTGCATAGGCCTCTGAGGCCGTTTCACAGAATCCAATTGTAAAATGTGGGTAAAAGTCAGGCCTGAAG
>JBGQJX010000093.1:0-11516 GCA_041499255.1 Ktedonobacteraceae bacterium
GTACTCAGATGGAATGAGAGATGGCGCCCGAAAAAAGTGTGGAACACCTGGGTGCGGTAGAGCCACATTATCTAGTGGTCGAGCACAAAACAGCGACCAAATTTGTGCTCAAACTCAGAGGTTGTGTTGCAAAAAATCTGAAGAGAATGCTGGGGACGTGAAATCCCAGTTTCCTGTTCAGCTTAGACAGCCACTTCAAACAGGCTGGCGATGAATGCTACCTGTTTCATACTCTCTCGTTTATCTACGCTCTCGATCTGACCCTTTCTGAGCATGTTCATCGCTTCATAGGCTTGCAACGTTCGCCATGCGGTCTCTGACGAAAAGAAACCCATCCCGAGCTTGACGAGCCGTTTGATGAAGCGATGATCTTGCTCAACGAGGATGTTGAAGTACTTACTCTGCCGCAATTCACAAGGATCTGGCATGATTCCTTCTGCTTTCAGCTCCTTGAAAGCCTTTTGATAGGCCGCATTTTTGTCATCGGTTCCTCTCAGTTCTCAGAATACCGTCGAGTGTACTGCATCCTTGCCATGTTCGCAACACAGCCCTCATTTCTACCTATTTCTTCTTTTTAGGTGTATAGCCTGCGATATGATCCTGGATGGCCCTCACCCTTCTTTCGAAGTCCCTTTTTCTTCCAAGTTGCCGGAGAGCAGGATGGTATTTCCGTCTGGATCATTGATCATCGCAAAATACATCCCGAAGGAGGTTTTGTAGGGAGCACGGCGGCTCTGGTAGCCGAAACCGGTAAGTTCAGTGTACTTTGTGTCCACAGCGTCCCGCGTCTTCAAGTAGAACTCAAGGAGAGTGCGGTAGCCATCTGATGCTTCCATGTGCCCTGGATCATCCCTCCTGACAAACCTGGGGTCCCAACGAGAAGGTTTGGAGTCCAGGAAGAAGGTCATCCCGCTCCCCATCTTGACTTCGACATGCGTCTGTTCTTCGCTCCCCTCGGGGATAGCTAGACCAAGCCGCCGATAGAATTCCAGTGATTTGTCCATATCCTGGACGACCAGGCCGAGCATGTAAAGTTCGAGCGCCATGATTGCATTCCTTTCAATTCTTCTCACGAATGCACGGCTGTTCGGTGCATCTCTGTTCTCAACGTCGTGCTTCTATTATACCGTAGCAGGAATGAGCTAATCTTGCAGACCTGTGCGATTGTGTTAAAAATCTGCGCAGATCGAGCGATCCTGCCGATAGGTGCGTGGGGTAAGACCGAGATGCCGTTTGAAGGCCTGGGTCAAGTGGCTTATATTCGCAAATCCGCTCTCTAATGCAACGTGCGCAAGAGTGTACTGGCCACTTGGCACATCCGTTCAGAAATGAAGCGGAAAAGCCTCATTCTAGTGGCTCTGGCTGATCACATTTCCGGCTAGAAAATGTGATTCAAACGGAAAGAGCGACGAGGAGTTTGATTTTCACGTTGAGAATGCTCACGAGTTGCAAATCCTAGTAGCAAGCAGGCAGTTCCAGAGATGTGTCGAGGTGTACATTGTACTTTTTCCACGCTCAGCGTTTTTTCGTGTACTTTTTCTACGATGACCGTAGAGTCATTCCACGATTACAACGGACCTTTTCGGCCTTTCACGCTCATTCTATTCCACGACAATACTAGACCGCACATCCTGTATCTAGCAGCGTTACGCAGCATCCAGCTGGACGATTCCCCCTTTGGAGCCTATTATCGCCGTCTAGTTCATCGCGGAATGAAAAAAGGGATGGCGGTCGTAGCGGTGATGCGCAAATTGCTCATTGTTGCCGCCCATCTCATCTTGACCGAGCAGGTGTATGAGCCTGGCAAAGTCGCCGGCCAGGCACTTCGCGAGCCGCGCGGCGATCGCACAGCCAGGCCGGCGACCCCACCCCCATCCAGTCTGTGAAAACAGCGTCTGGACAGTGTCCAGACGCCAGGGGGAAACGTTGTGTCTTCGTAGGGTATCAGGATCTTGTCGTCGCGCCGATTTTCTACCATCTTTCCGCAGGGCTTGACAAATTCTATGGCTTCTGTAGTGGACAATGCCGCTTCCCATCTGGTTTCCTTCCATCGACGCCGATGTTTATCGGCTTTGGTCTATTCATACTCAGGGACCAAAGCTGCTCGCGCGCTCCTGCAGGCTCTGTGCCAAGCAGGTCGCCCATCTGCTCGATCCTCTTCGTCTCCTCTCCACTCGATAATATCAGCAGATCCATGACATTTGTCATCCTCAAATTAGAAGAAATTTCACTTCCCCAATGTCCGTTCTACCCCTATACTCTCCAAGAGAAGCCGATCGCGCGCGAGGAATGTCTCCCCTTCCTCCATGTGCGGTGAACCTGCTTCCTGTATGCTGAGTGGTGGCTTTCTCCTGCCCCCTGTGACAGTGGAGATAGCTATCTGAAAGGAACAATTATATGATTGATGGCTTTCCTCTCTCCTTCTTCCTGCCGCTCGTCGTGCATGCGTTGGCGGCACTGACGACAGGAGTGACCGGCGTGATCACATTCAGCCGGCCCAAACGGAGCGTTCTCCATCCCAAATGGGGAGTGCGCTATCTGTGGGTCTACACCGTGGTGTTTCTCACGGCCATCATCCTCTCGGTCCAGCACTGGCCAACTGACGCGTACCTCGTCGTTTTGGCAACGATCGGTTATGGCTTCGCTCTCGCAGGCTATGGGACACGACGCTTTCGGCAAAAACCGATGGTGAGGCGCATGCTGGGAAAACAGTGGATAGTCGCCCATATCGTCGGCATGATCGGGTCGTACGTCGTGCTGTGGACGGCCTTTTACGTAGACAACGCCCACCTGATCCCGGGCTTGCAGCAGCTTCCGACACTCACATTCTGGGTGCTGCCCAGCCTCATCGCACTCCCGTTCCTGGTGGTATCCCTCTCCCGTTTCGCCCCGAAAACCGTCATGGCTGGGCGACTCGATGGAGCATCGAAAGGAGGACTCTGATGGCACGAATCGAGGGGATTTCACGGAGTAGAACTCTGGTTGCCCGCCTGGCTTTTTTCCTGTCCCGGCGCAGCTATGGACGCGTCATTACCCCGGCTCGGGTCTATGCCCTTGACTCCAGTCTCCTGCTGGCTGTCGGACTCATGGAAGAGGTGCAGGAGTGGGCGAAACAGACCAGCGCGCCGGTGAAACAACTGGCCAGGATGCTGGTGGCCTGGCGCGTTGGCTGTCCCTGGTGTCTCGACTTTGGCACCAGGACCAGCGAGAAGCTGGGAATCACCGATGAGCAACTGCGCGCTTTGCCCGACTACGAGCACTCCGCCTTGTTTAGCGAAGAAGAACGCGCCGTGCTCCGCTACGCTGATGCCATGACCAGAACGTCCGTCCGGGTGTCCGATGCACTCTTCGAGGCTCTCAAAGTGCTCTATACCGACCGACAAATCCTGGAGATCACGGCGGCCATTGCCTGGGAGAATTTCCACGCGCGGGTGAACCATGCCCTCGATCTGGAAGCCGAGGGGGTGGCAGGTCAGGTCTGTCTGGTACCCGAAGAGGAGCAACCTCCTCAGAGCACTCCTGGCGAGGTATGAGCATGAGCAAGAGAGCAAAGAACGGGGAAGCAAGAGGCATGCCTCTGCCACACGATGTGCGCGTCCTGACCCACGAACAGGCGCAAGCCTTTTACAATTGGATGGGGGCCAAACAGGATTGGCAAGCGTTCTATGAGGCCAAAGCGACGCACGATCTCATCACCCATGCCTCGTTTGAAACTGCGCAGGCGGTGTTCGAGTTCGGCTGTGGCACCGGAGCCTTCGCGGAGCGCCTGCTGGCCGCGCACTTGTCTCCGGAAGCACGCTATGTCGCGGTTGATAGTAGTCCCACGATGATCCGCCTTGCCCAGGCGCGGCTCGCTCGCTTTGGCAGTCGTGTGGAGGTGCAGCAGACCGACGGGCCCTTGCAGTTTGATGCCCTTTCTGGAGTGTATGATCGCTTTGTCTCGACCTATGTCGCGGACCTCCTTTCGGCTGCCGATATTGCGGAGGTGCTCTCCGAGGCGCATCGCCTCTTGCGACCAGATGGGCTCCTATGTCTGGTGAGTCTGACGCCAGGGCCGACGTGGTTGAGCCGATGGGTGACAGGATTGTGGACGGGCATCCATCGGCTCGCGCCTTCCCTGGTTGGAGGGTGCCGCCCCCTGGAATTACGCGTCTTGCTTCAGGCTCACCCCTTTCACCTGGAGTATGTCCATGTAGTCACCACCTTTGGTATTCCCTCAGAGATCATCGTAGCCAAACGCCAACCGGAGGGGCGGGAAGCGTAAGGAAAGGAAAAACCGGGAGAGGAGAACATCGCGATGGATCTGGTTGTGTTTCTGATTGCGAGCGCCTCAGCGATCAATGGCCTGCTGGCAGGCCTCAATGTGGATACCGCGCTCGTGAAGTTACCAACGCGCCGGCGCATTGGTGCTGTGGCGTATACCACCTTTGCACGTGGGAATGATCTGGGGAATGGGCTGGTGGTCTACCCGCTTCTGGGTGTAGGAGCAGCCCTGCTCACCTTGCTTGCCACGGCTCTGGCTTATGTGTGGCACTCCTCGATGGAGGTGCTGCTGCTGCTTTCCCTGGCCTCGCTGTTGAGCATCCTGCATACCTTCGCGACCACCAGGGCGGCACCGGTGATGCTCAGCATCAAAGACGCACCCGATGACGAAGCCATTTTGAGCGCGAAACTGGATCGCTTCGCACGCTGGCACACCGTTCGGGCGATGTTCCAGGTGGTGGCGTTTTTCGTGCTCCTGTGGGCATTGGCTGTCGCGTGACGCGGATCAGCCCACGATCGCTTTCGGAAAAGAAGTTGTTGTTATGGAGACTATGGAAGGAGCGATCTCTGTCACAAGAATCTGAGAAACGTGCTCGTATCAGCCTCTTGTAGAAACAAGCACACTGCGTGCGTACAGAAAGAGAGGAATCTATGCGTGAAGAAGTGAGGCAAGAAGCACCACAACCCCTGTGCTGGCTAATTAGCATATCCGTTCCAGAATCATGAAGTAAACAGTAATAAAGGAAACCTTTACGCCACCTAATGTTTCATAAATTGTAAAGAAAAAGAACCGATTGAGCCGTCATTAGCGATCTTCTTTGGAACGGATATGCTAAATAGCCAGCACAACGATACTGCAAACAACCCTTCCTTGTATGATCCTGGTTCAGTAACCTCTATCATACCTCAGAAACCACCGATGTCCTCACCTCAAATGTACAAAGTCCAGGAACTCCTGTGCGATATCGTGTGTCAGCATCACCTTCTATCCGTGAACTAATTCACAGCAGAATGTGCCTTTATCGGCTAGAATGGCAATAGAAACACTTTTGACACCTCATCGGAGGAATATATCTATGGGATGGCTTCTACTTGCATATTTGTACAGGCCATTCCGAGTTTTTCAACAGGCTGACGGAATTACAGAAAACCAGTCAAGAGCTGCGAGGTGCATTATATCCGCCTACGAGAATCAAACCGGTAGACTCGCTCCTCAATCACTGCTTCAACACCGTTATCTCATAGTTGGGCTAGCAGGACGAGGCGGCATGAGTGCAGTCTACCAGACACTCGATACACGAATCGGTAATCGTCGGGTTGCCATTAAAGAGATGAGCCAGGGCCATTTGAGCGGCCAGGAGCTTGCTAATGCAACTGAACGTTTTCAACATGAAGCTAAACTGCTCGGTTCGCTCCAGCATCCAAACCTTCCTCGTGTCTACGACGCCTTTAGCGAACAAGGGCGCTCGTATCTTGTGATGGAATACCTTGAAGGGAAAACCTTGCTACAAATCCTCAGAGAGAATGATGCGCGTCCAATTCCTGTTGCACAGGCTGTGGCATATGCACTCCAACTCTGTGATGTCCTGGCCTACCTTCACCAGCAGCATCCACCGATCATCTTTCGCGATCTCAAACCCTCCAATGTGATAGTGACTGAAGCCGGGCATATCTATCTTATTGACTTTGGGATTGCCCGTCTTTTCAAGGAAGGTCAACAGCAAGACACAGCCTTGCTTGGTTCACTTGGCTATGCGCCTCCCGAACAACATGGTATCGCGCAAACGAATCAGCGCTCAGACCTTTATGCTCTTGGGGCAACGCTCCACTATTGTCTTACAGGAAAAGATCCCTATTCTTCCGGATATCAATTCGCCTTTCCATCTGTAAGAGAGTACAATCCGCAAGTTCCCGTTGAACTTCATCAGCTTATTCAACGCTTAGTGGCAATGGATGAACAACAGCGCCCTACAAGTGCGCTGGAGGTGCATCACGAGTTGAGCAAGATTCATCAGCAAGCAGCAGAGTATACTATGCAGATCAATCCAGCTTTAGCTGCAACAAAGTATATACAACCTGCCTCTGCTCAAAACAATGCACCGCCAATATACTCTCCAACCCTAAATGTTAACGCTGCTTCTCCCTCCTTCAATCAAGCAAGCCCATCAGCATTGCTTGCCCAGGGAAAGAGCGTTTCTCACTTTGCCCCTATATGGACCATGCCATTTCTCACGTTGTTCGGGCTATTACTTGTACTTACGATTGGTGGGAGTACATGGGCCTTCAATTACATTGACGGCTCAGATCATATCGTCGAGTTCGGCTTATCAATGCTCTTACTACTTGTAGCGATTGTTGCAGGCACAGTCCTCCGTCGCATCATTCCATGGAGCATTTTGTTCATCGTTGCGCTTGCTGCCCTGGTATCGGGAACAGCTTTTCTCGTCCAAGCAACACCCGATATACAATCTGCGATGGCCAACATATTACAAATAGTCAGTCTTAATACGTTGCTCACAGGTGGGTTAGCGCTTGCTGCCATCACTTCGCTGTTCTGGCTAACGCGCCCTTTCACCTGGGTCGACCGTATCCTCATCTTTATCGTCTTTGGGACAGCTATTGCCTGTACATTCCTGCAATTTTCCTACCAGGATGGAGACGTTCGTAAACATATACTTCTGCTGATTGCGCTCATTACACTCATACAAGGGGTGCCGTTGGTAGCACGAATGGAACACGTAAGAAAGGCAATCAGGCAATAGAAATCCCGTTGTTCATTCGGAAAGGAACATTCAACATGACAAGCACAAAGAAAGTGCGCGTTGCGCTCATTGGCGCTGGCAACTGTGCCAGTTCTCTGGTGCAGGGTATCCACTACTACCAGAAGGCACAACCGGAGGGTTTCGTCCCCGGCTTAATGCACGTCAACCTTGGTGGATACCACATCAGCGATATCGAGTTCTCTGCCGCCTTTGACATTGACCAGAATAAAGTAGGGAAAGATATCAGTGAAGCAATCTACACAGCCCCAAACAATACGTATCGCTTCGCCGACGTTCCCAAACTCAATGCCAGGGTGTACCGCGGCATGACGCATGATGGACTGGGAAAGTACCTCTCTCGCATCATCACCAAAGCATCGGGACAAACTGACGATATCGTGAGAATTCTCAAAGATACTGGCACTGATGTCGTTGTGAACTATCTGCCGGTCGGCTCTGAAACTGCTACCAAATGGTATGTCGAGCAGATTATTAGAGCAGGAGTGGGATTTGTCAACTGTATTCCAGTCTTTATTGGCCGTGAAATGTATTGGCAAAAACGCTTCAAAGAGGCGCATCTGCCTATGATCGGCGACGACATTAAAAGTCAGGTCGGTGCCACCATCGTCCATCGTATGCTGGCTCGCCTTTTTCGCGAACGAGGCGTGAAATTGGAACGGACCTTGCAACTCAATATTGGCGGCAACACCGACTTCTACAATATGTTGGAGCGTGAGCGCTTAGAGTCGAAGAAGATCAGCAAGACGAACTCAGTGACGAGCCAGCTCGATTATGATCTGGGTGAAGAGAATGTCCATATAGGCCCATCCGACTATGTTCCCTGGCTCTCCGACCGCAAATGGGCCTACATTCGGCTGGAAGGACGTACCTTTGGTGATGTGCCACTGAATGTGGAATTGAAGCTTGAAGTCTGGGACTCGCCCAATTCAGCCGGTGTCGTCATTGATGCTGTACGTATGATCAAGCTTGCCCTGGATCGTGGTGTGAGTGGCACATTGGAAGGACCAAGTGCTTATCTCATGAAGTCTCCACCCGTTCAATATCCTGATGACATTGCCCACGAGATGACCGAGGCATTCATTCGCGGAGACAGCGCAATAAGCTCCACAGAGGAAGAAATGGTACATCACTTAGACGGGCATAAGCAAGGAACGATGGCAGAGTAGGAGCAGCAACTTACCGATTTGGGGTTGAAGCACATGCAGAATCCGCTTGCTCTCCCACTCAACGATGTATGGACTAGCCTCGCTAATACCAAACTGCAGACCAAATAATCTGGATGGTAAGGGCATTCCACTATGTGAGATCAATCACCTTTCTTCTGTGACTGAAGTAACGGCATCCGTGCAAAAGATGTGCTACGCTTTGGAAAAGTGATGAGAGCTACCATCGATGCGTTCTCCTCGTCATTGATGGGTCTTAGAGTGCAAAACCAGTAGAGGCATGAAACACTGATAGTACATCTTCCAAAAAGCGCTTATAGTTCTACCTCAAGAAGAGGAAATACTAATAGAAAAGGGGAAAATTATGAAAAAAATAATGCGAAGTCGTTTTCAGAGTATTCTCGTTTGTGGAATAGGTTTTCTTATGATGATCTTGTTTACAGCATGTGCAGGTGTCGCCAGCACTACCGGAACCACTACTGGCGCAACCACCATTACTGGCAGAGTCGTCTCGGTCAACACAGCCCAACATAGTGCAATCCTCAATGTCAATGGGCAGCAGGTGACGGTGAGTGGGCTGACTGATCAAGAAGTGACGACGCTGCAGGCGCAAGTCGGCAAAACCTATACACTTCAAGTGACACAGAGCAGTGGCAACTCGTACACCATGAACCCGAACTCAACGCCAGAGCTAAATGAGACGAGCACGCCGGAAGTTAACCCGACTGAGACAACTAACCCAACCGAGCCGTCAACTTCGCTCGAGCAAGGTAGCATCTCTTTCATGGGCACGGTCCAGAGTGTTGCTCCCAACCGAATCGTGGTGAGCATGCCCAATGGGCGAACCCAGGCGATGAGCGCCAACAACCAGACGGATCTCTCCGACTTCAATGGGACTCTGCCGACTGCGGGCACGTTCGCCGCGGTGGAAGCAACAGCCAACACTGATGGCAGCTTCACGGCAACGACCGTCAAGTCTGCTACCCCAGGGGATCCAGATCAGAACATCATAGACTACCAGGCCGTCACCACGAGCGCCGTTGGCGCTGATGCAGTCCTTCACTTCAAGGTTGCCAATCAGAGCTATAGCTTCACGATCGGCTCGACGGCAGACTTAGGCGATTTCAACAATAACGCGCGGGCTATCGGGACCAACCAGCACGTCAAAGTCGAAGTGCAGTTCAACGGATCCACAGGCTCCGTGATCAAGGTTGGAAATTCAAACAACTAGCTGAATGTCTAGAGCAGCTCAAAGAAGGCGCATAGAACAGGCTTAGGGGTTCGAGTTGTAACAAAACAATAACTCGAACCCCTAATACTAACTCCAGTGTGGCTCACCCATATCTGCTCAAGCAAGTTCCTTCGCAAGACTATCTCCTCGTCATCAACCCACCAACGGCAGTTCTGGGCATGGCATCTATCGAGTGAATAGTCCAGTCGAACTGGAGACAGTCAGTTACACCATGTCTAAAGACAAGGGGCTTGTCATACCAGAGTTTGGCGGCTCCGAGAGACGCACCATGCTGGAGGAGTGCTCCATGCTTGCTCTATCCCGTATAGGGAACAATCACCCGCCCATCCAGGGTCAGGAGACTCACCTGATGATCCGGCTTCAGGCTGTAATCGCGGCGATAGTTATAGGTCAGGGTGGGAGACCCATACGTGGCAGCCGCATCCAGCCCCTTGTAGCGTTTCTTGGTCTTGCCTGCCGCACGAAGAGCAGCGTTTTGCTTCACCTTCGTCCACAGCGTTTTGTAGGTAGCCCCGACCTGGCGGGGGACATTGCAGGCCATCTGAGCGGGCAACCCATACTTCAGGCGTATCTCATCGTAGCAATCACGCTGCAAGGCGCGCTGATTACTCATCTTGCCGTGCGTGAAACTGTACTGGCTCACAGCGTTCAAGGCATCGCGGTACGCCAATTGCGTCTGTCGCAAGGCCTGGAACTAGGCAGAGGAAAGTTTCTTTTCGTTCTCGTTTTATCGTGTCTCGTACAGAAGCACTACCTTTGGAGCTACGAAAACGCGATCGCCGTTGGTGAGTGCAAGCTGATCAACACGTTGTCCTTGATAGATGAGTCCATTGAGGCTTTCCGCATCCTCAATCAACCACGTTCCGTTCTCCCAACGAATCTTGGCATGCAGACGTGAGACAAGCTGAGAAGGTATCTGCACATCGGTGCTTGAAAGGCGCCCGACCGTGAGCAGTGGCTTATTCAAGAGGCGCTCGCCGATCACCTTTCCGTCTATTTCAATCACAACACGCGCATTGCCAGCGAGTGCCAAAGGCTGTACCTGCTGCCTGCCATTTCCATCCTGATTCCTCAGAGGGTATGCAGGCGGAATGGGTCTGGACGTTGGTCCTGCTGGCGAAGGCCAGTTCTGAGCTACCGGAAGGAGGGGCATCGGTGTCTGTTGTGGATACAGCGCCTGGCGCTGATTATAGGACCCTGGCATGCCTACAAGCGCAGGACGGATCATGGATTGTTCCTCGATCTTCTCAATGTTGTAGCGATTCTGCTCTTCGAGCAGCCTTGCAAACACCCCCCCCTTGCGCTGCAATTCTTTAAAGGTACCCTGCTCAACAATGTGCCCTTCCTTGAGAACAACGATCTGATCAACTTGACCCAGTGTACTGAGACGATGGGAAATGAGGATCACTGTACGTCCAACGATCAACTTATCCAGGGCGTGCAACACCTCGGCCTCGGACTCGACATCCAGCGCTGCGGTCGGTTCATCCAGGATAAGGAGAGGAGCGTCACGAAGAATAGCGCGGGCAATTGCCATGCGTTGGCGCTGTCCACCTGACAAATCCTTGCCTTGTTCGCGTACTGTCCTCTCATATCCGCCCAGGTCACTGATAATCGTCTCATGAATGTTCGCTTTTTTCGCCGCTTCAATAATCTCCTGATTGCTTGCTCCCGGTTTTCCAATGGCGATGTTTTCACGGATCGTCCCCTCAAACAGGACCGAGTCCTGGAGCACCATACTGATGTTCTGGCGCAGGACTCTGAGGGGATACATGCGATTATCGACTCCATCGATGCGCAGAGACCCTTGTTGAATCTCGTAGAAGCGCGGGATTAACTTGACCAGCGTGGTTTTTCCACCACCGGAAAGTCCGACGAGCGCGATTTTTCGGCCCTGTGGAATGCTGAGATTGATACCTCTTAATACGGGATTTTCTGGGGTATACCCGAAGACCACGTTCTCAAACATGAGATCACCCCTCAGCCTGGTCGGCCCATAATACGGTGTCTGGCTATCTATCACTTCTGGTGCCTGGTCCAGCACCTCTTGTATAC
>JBGQJX010000094.1:0-11509 GCA_041499255.1 Ktedonobacteraceae bacterium
GGTGTGGGAGGCTTCCAAAAGACCACGCCGAGTCAAGGCCGTGTCGAGGCCAGGGGATGCGTGGACGGGGGCGGCTGGCCTCGGCACGCTCGTCTTGGCCTTGACCGGTGTGGTAGACTTGCACCACCACACGGGAGGCAGTTTCACTCACTCTCACCTTCCTTCTTCCTTTCCGGCTTTTGCCTCTTGACATAGAGGGTCTCTCTTACAACGTCACGTGTAATGCCTGTGCTACAGAGAGCATATCTTTGTCGCCACGTCCCGACAGGTTCAAGATGACCAGAGACCCCTCGGGAATCTTTCCCTGCTCTCCCATTTCAAGTAAATAGCCCAGAGCGTGTGCCGGTTCCAACGCGGGGATAATACCTTCATGCCGGCTCAATGCCTGTAATCCTCGCAGCGCGGTTGCATCGTTGGCGGAGACATACGATGCGCGTCCTGTCTCTTTTAAATAGCTGTGTTCAGGTCCTACACCAGGGTAGTCGAGTCCTGCTGAGATGCTATGGGTATCTACGACCTGTCCATCGTCGTCTTGCAAGAGGTAACTCAAGGCTCCGTGCAATACACCAGGCTTGCCTGCCACTAATGTCGCAGCATGTTTCCCAGTTTCCAGCGCGATGCCACCAGCTTCTACTCCAATAAGTTGTACCTCTGGTACGCCGGCGAAAGGATAGAATATGCCAATGGCGTTGCTTCCGCCACCGACACAGGCAATAACCATGTCAGGCATACGACCCTCCTGAGTGAGGATCTGTTCTCGCGCCTCGGTGCCAATGATCGATTGGAAGTCGCGCACGATACGCGGATAAGGATGCGGTCCTACTGCTGAACCGATCAGGTAAAATGTTGTCTCGACATTGGTGACCCAGTCACGGATGGCCTCGTTGATGGCATCTTTCAAGGTTCGACTGCCACTTTTCACCGGACGTACCTCCGCTCCCAACAACTTCATGCGGAAGACGTTGAGCGATTGACGCTGGATATCAAGCTCACCCATATACACAATGCACTCGAGGCCAAGCATAGCACAGACTGTAGCGGTGGCAACTCCATGTTGCCCCGCGCCAGTTTCAGCGATGATGCGTTTTTTGCCCATATGTTTCGCTAACAGACCCTGCCCAAGAGCATTATTGATCTTATGGGCGCCTGTATGGGCCAGGTCCTCGCGCTTGAGATAGACTTTGACACCCTGGGCCACCATTTGAGAGAATCGCGGCACGTAATGGAGCGTCGTCGGGCGTCCAACAAAGCTAGTAAGCTGTGTCTGAAGCTCGGACTGGAATCCAGGGTCTTTACAGGCCTCTTGATAAGCAACTTCTAGCTCTGTGAGTGCTCCCATCAAACTCTCGGGAACAAACTTACCGCCGAACCGGCCAAATCGGCCACGCTCATCTGGGAAGATATTGTGTTGATACGGGTAGATGGCGCCTACATCACCTTTCATTTTCATAAGTACTTCCTTCAATTCTCTAGGTACTCTGTCGCACATTCTCAATAAATGCACGTATCTTGGCACTGTCTTTGTGTTTATTCGTCTCCACGCCGCTACTGACATCTACTCCCCAGGGGTGAACATGGGAAACAGCTTCGGCGACATTTCCTGGTGTCAGTCCACCGGCTAAAAAGATGGGAATCTCTTGCGCTACGCTGCGTGCAATATCCCAATTGTGAATGAGACCTGTACCTCCCCACATGGTAGAGGGTGTGTCGAGTAAGATACGCCAGGCTGCATCTCGATAGGTTCTGACCAACTCCCTATCCTTGCTCTCTTCTAATTGCAGCGCTTTAATCACAGGACGATTGATGATCTGGCAAAATTCAGGTGACTCATTGCCATGCAATTGCACAAAGCGTAGCCCGACGCGTTCGGCAACGTCATTGATAAAGTTGGCCTCTTTATTGACAAAGATGCCAACGAGATCTGGTGCAGGGGCCAAATTTATGGCGCCTGCGGAAAAGCGTGTGTTTTCCAGCAACATTTTTGCCTGTTCTGGCTGAATATAGCGATGACTTGGTTCATAAAACATGAGGCCGAGCAGGTCTGCCTCAGCTTCTATTGCAGCATTCAGATGTTCGTGTGTACGGAGGCCACATATTTTCACTTGCACACTTTGGTTCGCTCCCTGTAATAACATACGCATCTGTGCCGGTACATCGTTTGATACTACCAGCGACTCACCAACCAACACCGCGTGGATATCATAGCGTGCCAGCTGGCGGGCATCCGATGCAGAATGGATGCCGCTCTCAGCAACGACTATGCGAT
This sequence comes from Ktedonobacteraceae bacterium, assembly GCA_041499255.1. GTDB lineage: Bacteria > Chloroflexota > Ktedonobacteria > Ktedonobacterales > Ktedonobacteraceae > UBA11361. The sequence goes on from JBGQJX010000094.1 coordinate 2,267, forward strand.
CGGTTGGGATGTTATACCGTAGCTCTCGAATGAGGTATGGGTTCACCTCGAACGTTACCAGGTCACGAGCATTCACTCCAATTATTGCCGCTCCAGCCGCCACAGCTCGCTGTACCTCCTGGGCGCTGTGGGCTTCAACCAGGCAGCGCATACGTTGGTCATGAGCAACTTTGAGCAGGTATTGTAGTTGCCCGTCGCTGAGAATGGCGCAGATAAGCAGAATAGCATCAGCGCCCCAGGCGCGCGCCTCGTATACCTGGTATTCGTCTACGATGAAATCTTTCCGCAAAACCGGAATGTTTACAGCCTCCTTAATCGCTCTCAGGTACTGCAGTGAGCCAAGAAAGAAGTGAGGTTCTGTTAAGACAGAAATAGCCGCTGCTCCATTGGCTGCGTAGGTCTTTGCCAGTTCTACAGGATCGAGATGTGGCGCAAGTAAACCTTTAGAAGGTGAGGCTCGTTTCACCTCCGCGATCAAATGTACCTGTGGTTTCGTCCATTGTAGGGGCGACCCTTGTGGTCGTCCTGGTTCATGTGGTCGCCCTGGTGGTAGGCGCAAAGCCTCCACCAAATCACGCGATGGAGGTTGAGTTGCCGCGTGTAGCATCATTTCTCCCAGCGGGATTTCTTGCTTGCGTTGCTCTAAATCAATGAGGGTTTGGGACACAATTTGATCAAGAAACATTTCAAGATCACCTTCCAGGGCGCGATAAATCGGACTCCTACGCGCGAGAATATGCGATAACATCCTCTAGTTTCTGTTTTGCTTTGCCTTCCTGAAGCGTAGCGCGAGCCAGCTTCACGCCTTCTTTAAGAGAGGCAACCTGCTCATTTGCCAAAAAAGCAGCTCCCGCGTTCAGGCACAGCATATCGGTGGCAGGATTCGCCGAATAGTTGCTCAGCATCGTGCGCAGCATCCCGGCGTTATGGGCTGGATCACCACCCTGGAATGCCTGACGACCAGTAACACGGGTCAGGCCGACCTCTTCTGGCGTGATCGTATACTCGCGTAACTCCTGGCCATTATGCACCTCGCAAATGCGGGTTGGCGCACTCAGGGAACACTCATCAATGCCGTCTTCCCCGTGAATGATCAAGGCATGCTCGCAACCCAGGTGCAGCAATACCTGGCCCATCTTGCGCAATAACGCACCGTCTGCTACCCCAAGTACCTGGTAGCGCGCGTGGGCGGGATTAGTCAATGGCCCGAGGATGTTGAAAACGGTGCGGATACCGATTTCACGGCGTGTCGGGCCAATATATTTCATAGCAGGGTGATAAGCTGGAGCAAACATAAAGCCGAACCCCACTTCTTCAACGCAATGGGCAACCTGCTCCGGTCCAAGGTCAATGCGCGCTCCAAGCGCTTCTAGCACGTCGGCACTCCCACAGCGACTGGTGGCGGAGCGGTTGCCGTGTTTGGCTACTGATGCACCGGCTGCCGCAACAAGAATGCCCGCTGCCGTCGAGACATTGAATGTACCCGCGCCATCTCCGCCTGTGCCACAAGTGTCCAGAGCATGTGCCGCAACGGTCTCCTTCAGGTGAACCTGAACCGCTTTTTCACGCATGATGCGCGCCAATCCTGCGATTTCTTCAACGGTCTCCCCACCAGTACGCAGGCGCAAAGCGGTGAGAAAAGCGCCCATTTGCGCTGGCGTGGCGATACCGGACATAATCTCTTCCATTACTGTCGCTGCTTCGTCTTCGCTGAGCGTAGCTCCCGCGGTGACGTGGGCGATTGCTTCACGAATCATTCGTTGTTCCCTCTCGTTCTCTGGCCTTTCTTACATCGCACCGTGTGTAGGAGCCACCCTTGTGATGCCCACGACCCTTGCGGTCAATCTGGCGTCTAAGAAGTTCCGTAACAGGTCTTTTCCAGTGGGAGTCATGATCGACTCGGGGTGGAACTGTACGCCCTCTACAGGATACGTACGGTGTCGCAGACCCATAATCAGTCCTTCGGCCGTCTCGGCGGTAATCTCCAGTTCATTCGGGAGAGTGGAACGCTCGACGATGAGGCTGTGATAACGGTTAGCTGCAAAGGGCATAGGGAGATTTTGAAAAACTCCCTGTCCCTGGTGATATATCAAGGATGTCTTACCATGCATTGGTTCGGGCGCTCGTACAACCTTGCCACCGTAGACCTGTCCAATGGCCTGGTGACCGAGGCATACCCCCAGCGTTGGAATGTGTGTCCCAAAGGAATGTATTATCTGGCAGGATAGACCTGCTTCGTTTGGTGTGCATGGACCTGGCGATATGACAATGTAATCGGGCTGCATTGCCTCGATCTGCTCTAGCGTTATCTGGTTGTTGCGGTATACGGTAATATCTGCCCCAAGTTCCGCCAGGTATTGGTACAGGTTGTAGGTGAAGCTGTCGTAATTGTCAATCAATAATAGCATAACGATCTTCCCTCGCTTCGCTCGCCAACGTGCTGGATTTCAATCTTCGCTCGTTGGCGATATTCTCCGCTTCGTCAAGAGCGCGCAGTAGAGCCCTGGCTTTGTTCAAGCTTTCCTTGTATTCAGCAGTAGGATCGGAATCGGCCACAACGCCACAGCCGGCTTGAATATAAGCCCGGCCATTTTTTATGACCATCGTGCGCAAAGCAATGGCTGTCTCCTGGTTCCCAGAGTGACTGAAGTATCCTACTGCTCCAGCGTAGACGCCGCGCTGTTCTCCCTCTAATTCGCTGATGATCTCCATAGCTCGTATCTTGGGGGCACCAGATACCGTACCAGCTGGAAAACCTGCTCGCAGTGCATCAAAGGGAGTGGCGTCTCCGTGAAGTTGACCGGTGATATTGGAAACTAAATGCATGACATGCGAGTAGCGCTCGATCTCCATAAACTCGGTGACGTGGATACTGCCAGGCGTACTCACCCGCCCGACATCGTTACGCGCAAGGTCAACCAGCATCACGTGCTCTGCTTGTTCCTTGGGATCGTTTTTCAGTTCTTTGGCAAAGTGTTCATCGCTCTGTCTATCGACACCTCGTGGGCGTGTGCCGGCAATAGGGCGAATGGTTACTTCGTTATCCTCAAAGCGTACCAGCAATTCTGGTGATGCTCCGACTATATAGAAGTCATGCATATCCAGGTAGAACATGTACGGAGAAGGATTGATGGTACGTAAAGCACGATAAATGGTGAATGGTGCCGCGTTGACATGGCGGCTGAGACGCTGAGATGGGACAACCTGGAAGACGTCCCCTGCTCTGATATAGGCTATTGAGCGGCGTACCATTTCCTCAAACTCGCTTTGCGTGCGGTTGGAGGTAACTTGCAATGCTGTCGTGTCGGAGATACAAACAGGCTCATCGGGTAAGCGAACCGGCTGTTGCAGTCTGCTTTGGATTGCTTCAAGAATAGCGCTGCATCGTTGGTATTCGCTATCCAGGTCTGGCGCATCGAGATGCAGGTGTGTGACAATCCTGGCGTGGTGTTTGACATGATCGAAAACCAAAACGGTTTCAGTAAAGCAGAAGACGGCCAGTGGTAGTCCAAGTTCGTTCTTTTCAGGAACTGGGAGATGTTCAAAGCGCGATGCTGTTTCATATGATAGATAGCCCACAGCTCCTCCATGAAAATGCGGCAACTCATCCTGGGGGACACTCGCTGGTGTAACCAGACGATATCGCGCAAGTTCGGCCTCAATCAGACGTAATGGATCATAACAGGGAATTTCTTCACTGTAGGAACCCGATTTATCGCGTCCAGCCGGGTTTGCTATGGTATAGACTGTCGCCATTTCGCCTTGATGTGTTATGACCATGTAGGGGTCGATGCCAATAAAGGAGTAGCGACCGACCCGCTCACCACCTGTAACACTCTCTAACAAAAAACCATATGAGCCTTGAGCGACTTTGCAATAAGCCGAGACGGGGGTCTCGAGGTCGGCCAGAATATCGCAGTAGAGTGGCAGAATAGGCGTTCCGCCGTGCGGGATATATCCGCTCTCTACTTTTTCGGCCGCGGGGTTCATTTCGACATCTCGTAATTGCCTGATCTCATCAAACTCTGGATAATACATACACTTCCTTTCATCGCTGCTGACCGTAGGTACTTCCTTTCATCCGTCCTGAGCTTTGCTAGACGCGACAGCGGCGTTGGACGGCTGGCTTTCAAACAGGCGCGGCAGCGGCGTTGCAGCGATGGCTTTCAAACTCGTCTCCTGCAACGACCGAACACCTATCCCAGTCCTATTACATCTTTGGCGTGTTGTAACGTAGCTTCTGCCATTGGGCGAACTTCGTCAGCCCCCTGCCTCAGAATAGCCTCAAGAGTGGGTAAGTCGTTCATTAACGCATGATAACGCTCCTGAATAGGTGCAAGGGTTGCAACTAACTGTTCGGTAAGAGCCGCTTTAAACTCACCATATCCTTTACCCGCAAATGCTGCCTCTATTTCTTGCTCTGTCTGTCCAGTCAGCAACTGGTAGATAGTCAGAAGGTTCGTAATTCCAGGGCGTTCTGGATCAAAGGTAATCAGGCGTAGCGAGTCTGTCGTTGCGCGCGCAATCTTCTTTTTAATTGTTTTCGCATCATCAAGTAAATTGATGCGAGAATTGTCGTTCGGATCACTTTTGCTCATCTTGTTCGTAGGGACATCCAGAGACATAATACGCGCGCCTACTTTGCGTATCTGCGGCTCCGGAATGGTGAACACTTGTTGGCCATACAAACTGTTGAAGCGTTGTGCCAGGTCACGTGTCAGCTCAATGTGCTGCCGTTGATCATCGCCAACCGGTACCAGGTTGGTTTGATAGAGCAGGATGTCGCAGGCCATCAATGTTGGGTAACAAAAGAGACCTGTGCCCACAGTATCCATATGTTCTCCATACCCCTCCCGCATCGCTATATCGGCTCCACTACGTTCCGCTCGATATACGCTCCCCACTCCCGCCTTCGCTTTGAACTGGGTCATACGATACAACCAGCCCATCGGAGTGAAGCAGTTCATAATCCAACTCATCTCAGCGTGTTGGCGAACATGTGACTGGACAAACAACTTGCAATAGTGCGTATCCAGTCCACAAGCCAGGTAGAGCGCCGCGAGTTGTCGAATGCTTACGTGCAGCTCTTTTGGGTCCATAGGTACAGTAATGGCATGCAAATCAACAATGCAGAAGATATTATCGTATTCTGCCTGTGCCGCCACCCAATTGCGAATAGCTCCCAGGTAGTTACCTAGGTGAAGATTACCAGTTGGCTGCACTCCTGAAAAAACGCGCTGTTTTTGAAAAATCCGCCCACTATTCACCGGAGCCTCCGTCCTTGTTTTATTTGCCTCATACCCCTCCCGCATCGCTCTATCGGCTTCACTACGTTCCGCTCGATATACGCTTCCTTCCCCTGTCCTAACTTCCTGATTGGTTTCAACTGGCATAGTTGCTCATTCCTCCTTCAACATATTAGCTATTGAATTTGAAAGTACATTATCGTGCACCCTCAACAGGTATACAAAGAAGTACAAGTAAAACAACAATAAAAAAACGCCACTCATCCTGTTAGAGGGACGAGAAGCGTAAAGCTTTCGTGGTACCACCCAGATTCAGATTATCTAGCATACCCACCCTTCCCCATCGCTCTATCGGCTTCACTGCGTTCCGCTCGATATACGCTCCCCACTCCCGCGGGAATAGGCAGATAATCCCTCGTTGCCGGATACAATCAACCATGTCAGACATGTTGGATACAATCGCAATAGGCGCGATAAATCGGGCCCCTACCGATGACTGCATAGTAGATGATATCCTGTCCTCGATAACGGGGGACATTCCGCAAGAGTCTACTAATTGTTGTAGAACAGGGACGCGATAAATTGGGTTCCTACAACATGTTTGTGCTCTGGCTCACAGGCCCATTCTACACTTGCGCAGATATCGGTTTCCACCTGTTCCGACTCTCTGTTACCCTTGCAAAATGTATACTTTTCCTGTTCATTGCTTTCTGATATTCTTTTGTACTTGTGGAAAGTATAAGGGTGATTTGTGCTTGTGTCAAGTATTTGGGGCTAAAAAAATCATTTTGCTTTATGGGTAACGTAGAATCATACACCTATTCCTGTCTCACAGTCACGTCACAGGAGAGAACATCTACAGGTTGCCTCTTGACAAATGTTGCATATAAGTGTAAAATGCATATAGATACAGAAAGATGTATTTGATGGTTCGTATCCAAGTTGCTTTACACAATAAGGCACGAATGGGTAAAGGTAAAGATAGACATCATTATAGAGTAAGCGCAGAAACTTGCGAAAAGCAAGAGCGTGAAAAGGAGCAAGAAAATGGCAGAGAAAAAAGTAAACGAGGCTGTATTACACATAGTTAAGACACTCCAGGAGACGAACGAGAAGATTGCCGAGAGCGCAGTAGCTGCGCAAGAGCGGAATATCAAGTATGCTCAAAGCACGTTGATGAACGGCGTCGAGGTTCTCAAAAGTCAAGCTGATAATGCTCTTGCATTAGTGCAGAGTGTCGTAGAGCAGTCCAAAGGACAACACGTTGATTTACAGGCTGTGATAGACAGCGCGGTTGCTGCCCAAGAACAGTACCTGAAATTTGCCCAGAACACTGTTGTGAACGGAATGGAAGTTCTCAAGAGTCATACTGAGGGTTCTCAGGCCCTGATTCAGAAGTTGGAGCAGCAGGCTCGCAAACAGCAGGAAGCTTTCCAAGAATTCGCGAGCGAATCAGCAGGATTGTACCTGGACTTCTTCCGCTCCCCATTCACATACTATCAACAGGCTCTCAGCGCTGTTGAGTCTGCCACCAGGCAGAGCATGGAGGCCTTCCAGACCGCCACGGAAACTTTCCAGAAATCCACGCGCCAGGGGCTAGATACCTTACAGGGCTATGCTCGCCAGACGCAGAATTCCACGCAAAAAGCTACCAAATAAGTGCATGTAGCTTGCATGATTTGGGGCCGGAGCGAAAGCTCCGGCCTTTTTGTTATTTGTGGTAATTCGCTGTGTGAGTTACTATATGTGGTGAAGGTAATTTACATGTGTGAAAGGAACAGCATGAGATGGCAGAAGGATCAAAAGCTCAAGGTCCATTGGATCCGATGGATTTTTGGAAGCAATGGAGCGAAAACTCTATGAAAATGTGGACAAATGTTCTTGAGAGCGACAAAGAAACGTTTGTTGAACCCTATGGTTTGTATCGACAGTGGCTAAAGAGCATAGAGGTAGCCCAGGAACAGTTGAAAGCGGGTTCCAAAGAAGCAATGGACCCAACCGAGTTCTGGAAACAATGGTATGAAGCAGCAACTAGAGCATGGGCAAAAGCAGCAGAGGTGGGTGGAGATCCTTTAGGTCTAAGTGCCCAGTGGTTGAAGATGATGGAAGAGAACCGAGGTAAAATTTTTGCAGGGGGAGCAGTCCCTGTTGATCCATTCACATTTTTTAAGCAGTGGTATGATGCCTCTAGAGAAACATGGGCAAAAATAGTTGGAGATATCGTCGGGAATGAGAAATTTATCGAAGATGCTAGTCAATTCTTGGAAAGCTACACGAGCTATTATGCAGCTACGCGTCGTGCCAATGAAAATTATTTTAGAAATTTACAACTTCCCACCCGATCAGATTTAGCCCGTGTAGCTGAGATAATCGTCGCTTTGGAGGAGAAGGTTGATCGACTTGATGACGCCTTTGATGACATTGAAGATGGAACATCTCAGGTTGCCACAAAAGACATCATGAGGGAACTGGAAGGGAGATTGAATATTGTCGAGAAGAAACTGGACACCCTCTCTTCAGTTCTAGGAAAGCTTGAAACAATAGAAAAACTTGCAAAGCGTACGGAAGGCATAGAAAAGAAACTGGATCAACTTATTGATGCTATTGTGAAGGACGAAGCCAGGAATTCTTCCACATCTACTCATGTGGACGTGGAAGCTGCTCGTAAGTCAAAGAGGAAAAACACCAGAAACCCAAATGCCGAGACCTCTAAAGCAGAAATAGAAGCAAAACAGGCAGTATAAACCAAGAAAAGTAGACCATCAGTCTCGCTACATGCAGTAAAGAGATGTGCGAAATGTCTAGTGAAAATGCTACACAGCAAGATATTGAAAGTAAGCTCGAGAAATATAAGGCAGGCATGCAGATTATTTTTGAAGGAGCGAGAGCTGATACGGGACAGACACCTAAAGAGATTATTTGGACGAAGAACAAGGCGAAGCTTTACCACTATGAACCGACAGCCGAAAAGAAGTATCCTGTTCCTATTCTGCTGGTTTATGCCCTCATCAATCGGCCATATGTGCTGGATCTTATGCCTGGGAATAGCCTGGTAGAGTACCTGGTGAACCATAGCTTCGACGTCTTTATGCTCGATTGGGGGATACCAGGTGATGAGGATAGCAATCTCACCTTTGAAAACTACATACTGGATTATTTGCCTCGAGCTATCAAAAAAGTGCTGAGAACTGCTCATGCTGATGAAATTACCTTACTGGGTTACTGCATGGGAGGAACCATGGTGGGGATGTATGCGGCACTTTTCCCTGGCAAGCCACTGAGAAACCTGATTCTAATGACGGCACCAATTGACTTCACAGTAGAGAACACTGGTCTCTTTGGCTTATGGACCAGCGAAAAATACCTTAACCCTGATCACATGGCGGATGCTTTTGGAAACATTCCTGGTGATCTCATCGATACTGGAAACCGTTTGGTCAAACCTGTGACCAATTACGTAGGTTCCTATGTTACGATGTGGGACCGCATTTTGCAGGGTAAACCTATAGATACGTGGTTGGCTATGAATAAGTGGGTAAACGACGGCATACCATTTCCTGGAGCGGCATTCCGGCAGTGGATTCACGAATTTTACCAGCAGAATAAGCTTGTAAAAGGTGAGATCAGGCTTCGTGGAATGCGGGTGGATCTTTCAGCTGTCAATTGTGCTGTCCTAAATATTGCGGGGAAGAAGGATCATATCTGTACCTTGCCACAGTCGGAGGCCACAATGAACCTCATCTCAAGCGAGGATAAAGAATTTTTCGTGCTGGATGCCGGCCATGTCGGCCTGTTGACTGGTTCAGAAGCTAAGAAGTTTTTCTGGCCAAAGATCCGTAGTTGGCTGGAACAGCGTTCAAAGTAGAAGAGCGAGGGCTTTATGGCCGCAGACCATAGATCTTTCGCTCTTTTCGATTTATGCATTGCATTTACCCCCAAGCTATAGAACCAAACCAAACATCCTCTTGACAAGTAGCATATATAGATGTATTATGCA
>JBGQJX010000095.1:0-11464 GCA_041499255.1 Ktedonobacteraceae bacterium
GCGGCTCGAGATAATGCATTATATGTTCGCGGTGTAATGTGTTTGTGTGGTATGGGTGTAAGTAACGTGCCATCCAGGTCGATGGCCAGCAAGCGGTACATCTGGCAGCTCCTAAGAAGTTGTAACTGGGCGATATCACATGTCAAAGTACTAAACATCTTACAATATTTCCTAACGTTACTCTACCTGGCATGTGATATAGTGTTTTCAGCGTGTAATATGCTCAAAATGAAGAGGAGGCCAACTATGCCTATCTGCCCAATCTGCGACGACACCGGGTTGCAAAACTCCGATTCCACTCACCCCGAGTTCTGTTATTGCGCTGCCGGTAAGCAGGCAAAACGCCAATGGGATGCCCAACACATAGGTGAAAAAGGAAGAGGTCAACCCAAGCCAGCGAGTTTTATCGACATTGCTAACCTTGAAAACGTGAATGCCAGCGTCGATGCTATGCGCGCCTCTCTTCTTGGCGCATCAACTTCGGAAACAATGTCACCCGCAAAACATCCCGCTGTACAATTGCTTTACCAGGTTGCCCATGCAAACCACGAAATCTCTGTGGTTGAAGCCACACAACTCTACGAACTGGCGAAAGCACTGGAAGGATTTCTAGGGGCCCTCGCACCTATTGGACGTACCCTCAAGAGGTGAGCTACATGTACTGGTAGTAATATCGGTTAAATAATTGACATTCGTGCACGTTTCCCACTATACTCTGCCCAGGAACATGCTCTTTACACTCCGTTGCTTAGGTTCGAAGTATGTTATTTCCCCGGCTTTCATTTTTCTAAAGTATTGCTGAGTAATGAGCAAAGGGCTAATTGTGCGAGAGTGTGCTAAGGCCTGGTTCATTTAATAACCGCGTCCTGGGTACGTATTTTACTCGTACGTAGAGAGGGGTTTATCATGATTTGTCCACGTTGTGGAAATGAGTGGGATGCAAACAAGAGTCCTTGTACACGTTGTGGTTTCGTGATACGAATAGCTGATCAGCCGGGACATCAGGGACGCGCTGCTTCTTCCTCTATGCAGAAAAATAACTCACAGCAATCTGGTGGCGCTTTGGGCCCGCAGTCGAATAGCCCATCAGGAGAATCACCTTCCCCTTATGCTCAATCCCAATCTATTACTACTTCACGAGGATCAACCGGGATACCGAAAACATCTCAACCTTTATCTTCTACACAGGGACCTCTGCCGCGCACGGTGAATGGTTCATCGCTGTCGGCGACAGAAATACCTCGCCCATCTGCTACTCAGAGGTCAATACCTGGTTTTGAACATACTATACAGAACGTGACGACTGCTCAAGCTCCTTCCAATTTCGGGCAACCTGCAACGCAAGTTGCGGGACCACGCACTGATACATTGGCTTCGAGAAATGTACCACCTCGTCCACATTCAACGACTCAGCCGGGACAAGCAGCCGAGACCTTTCTATCAGACGCACAGCAATCGCAAAGCGCTCCTCGGGCCAGTCGCTTAATCACTGATCCGTTATCCATGGAACCCCGGCGTCAACAAGCGGGGCGGCAATCTTCTCCTTCTGCCAGAACACCAGGCGCAGTGACGCAGTCGCTTACACCTGGCACTATTTTACGCGGCGGTCGCTATCGGCTACAGGAACTACATGAGCGGCAGGATTGGCTTGCGGGTGCCTATGAAGCCACTTGGATTGCCCAGGATGCCCAACGAGGCGCGTCTCAGGTGATGATCTGTGAACTCGTATTCCCTGAAAATGACCCCTTCGTCGTGCAATCCGCCCTGCGTACCGCAGCGATAGCATTAACTTCTGTCGGTAGGCATCCACGTATTCCCACGCTTTGGGATGCTTTCAGCGACCGTGGACGAAACTTCTTTGTGTTTGAGTCAGCGCAAGGCGAATCCCTGTTGAATCGCATGCGTCGTACTGGCAGGGCTATGCAGGAGCAAGATGTCATCGAGTGCTGCTTACAAATGACCGAGGTATTAGAGCTTCTTGCGCAGCAATCACCTTCCCTGGTGCATGGCCTGATTCGGCCAGAACATATTCTGGCTGGGCGCACGGGTTCTCAGTATATGCTGACCAACTTTTCTATAGTTTTGGCTGGTGGAGCAACGCAATTTGTCGCTGGCGTTGACCGGACGCGTCTCTCCCCGTATGCTGCTCCCGAGTTCGTTCGTGGTGTTATCGATGTACGCACTGATCTCTACGCGTTGATGGCTACTGCTTATCACGCGGTCACCGGCAGTATGCCAACAGGAGTCAGCGGTAGTATTCCGCAGGCGCAACGCCTGAATCCCAATGTTTCTGCGCAGTTCGATGCTGTTCTGGGAAAGGGATTACGTCCTATCGCCAGCCAGCGCTACCAGCGTCCTTCTGAGCTTCGCCAGGAACTATTGACTATACGTCCAATCAGCGGTACTCTTGCTACTGGATTTACTGGACAAGGCCCGGAGCGGCCTTTAAACCGCGTTGCTGATAGCGCTGAGAAAAAGCAAAAATTTGAACCAGCCACGGCCCAGAGCGTGCCCGATAGCGTAGCACTGGCGCTGCAATCACTTGCCACCGACATTGATGAAGATGAGAGGTTGCTACTCCCTCGCCCAGAGGAACTGCCTCCCATGGAAGAAAGAAATCACGTGCTCGGTGCAGCTATCTGGCTCGGGGCTATGGCAGTATGCTTGGTGCTCGTCATCATTTTCAGCCGTGGTTTTCATCCATAAGGGTAATGGACAAAGGGGCCGCACTGCTCGCGGCCCTTTCATTTATGGTGCTGTTCAAACGCGGCACACGCTACTCGGTTGTGTTCGCAACAGCCACAGGTAAGTTAGTGTTTGCGTGAGACCACGAAATCAATCAACTGGTCCAATACATCACGATCTTGTGATGCGGGAAAATGATATAATGCTGCCCGCGCTTTATTCGCAAAGTTATAGGCTTCCGCCTGCGAACGTTCTACCCCCTGCCCTTCATTGACCCAATTGATTACTGAGAGAAAGTCTTCCTCCTGTTGCGATGTGCCATTTAGCAGCCCATGTACCACTTGATACTGTCCATTGCGCGGCTGCTCCTGTAAAGCATAGATCAATGGCAGGGTGACCATGCCCTGGCGCAAATCATTACCTGCTGGTTTGCCAATGGTCGCCTGGTCTTCTGTATAATCCAGGATGTCATCAATGATTTGAAATGCAATACCCAGGTTTAAGCCATATGCATAGAGAAGCTCGATTTCCTCGTCCGTTGCCTGGCTGACAATCGCCCCACCTTTGCAACAAGCAGCAATCAGGCAGGCAGTCTTATGGTTGATTTTTTCAAAGTAACTCTCGATGGTCAGGTCGATACGTCCTGCTGTCATCATCTCCATGATGGTACCCTCGCAGACTGTTGCCACAGTATCTGAGAAGAGATGATTAATACGATTGTCGTTAATATCGGCGATCAAGCCAGCGGTCTTGGCAAAGTAGTAATCTCCGAGCAGAATCGCAATATTATTCCCCCACAGGGCATTGACGGTTGGGTTGCCGCGCCTGGTCGTCGCATTATCCACTATATCATCGTGAATGAGCGTCGCCAGGTGTACCATCTCGAAGGCGACGCTCAAGGGCAATAACTTGTCGAAGCGATACGTTTTCATCTTACCTGAAAGTAATGTGAGCGCCGTTCTTAGTCGCTTGCCAGGTGATCCAAGAGCGTGCATTGAAGCAGAATTAAGGATATCGAGACCAGATGTTGCTCTCTCCCCAAACGTGCTATCCACCTGATCAAGGTCAACCTGGATATTGGTAAACAGGCGGCTCAAAGTGGCCGTGTCATTCATAATGGTTCTCCGTTTCAGGCACCTTCAGGTACGTTTTTATCATTCACTCACTTTAATTTTAGGAATGTACCCACCTGGAGAGGCAACTAGTGCACTGCGTACGGCGCCTCTCATGTGCCGATCTTCTCTTAATCTTCTTACATATCTACGCGCGAGTCGTATTTGTCAGATTATAGCACGACTCAACCATTCAAAACGGCTATACTAAAGACGTCGTGTCTAGCTCCATCAGGTCTTCCTGGATATAACCCGCGTCCAATTGGAATTCTTCCAGCGCATCAATCGCTGCCTTGTACTCGGACCATGTAAGGCGACGGTTGAGAACAGGGTCATTCACGGCTTTCCACGCTGGAAAATATTGATCCATCAGGCTGACAGGTGTATCGGGGCCTAATTCTTCAGCGATCCACCGCAATACCTCGCGTGTACCCGCCACATCCTCGGGCATGACAAGGTGCCGTATCAGCAATCCACGCCGTGCGATACCCTCCTCGTCGAGTTGGAGCGGCCCAACCTGCCTGTGCATTTCACGCAGGGTCATCTGGTTATGGTCGACATAGCGCGGCATCTTCGAGGTGCGCAGCGCGTTTTTATTATCAGCATACTTGGCATCCGGGAGATATATATCGACAACGCCGTCCAACAATCTGAGAGTCTCCAGGTTTTCATAGCCAGCGCAGTTATAGACAAGGGGCAGCGTCAGCCCCTTGCCACTGGCTATAACCAGTGCGGCCAGTATCTGAGGCACAAAATGAGTGGGGGTCACAAGGTCCAGGTTATGACAACGCTTCTTTTGCAGGTAGAGCATCATATCCGCCAGCCGTTCTGGTCCAACGCGATGGCCCAGCCCTCCCTGGCTTAACGAGAAGTTCTGGCAATACGTGCAGCGGGCCTGGCAGTAGCCAAAGAAAATCGTTCCAGCCCCCCGTGTACCACTTATCGGAGGTTCCTCGCGGCGGTGAACATTCCAGGATGCAACAATGGCCTCTGTTCCTGAATGGCACACTCCTGTTTTGCCGGCGATGCGATTACAGCGGCAATTCTGTGGGCATATAGTGCAACTCTTTAAGACTTCCCAGGCTCTACCTGCCCGTTCAGCCAACTCGCCTGTTTCATACAAATTGAGATAGCTAGGATAAAGCATTAGTCCCCTTGAAGTGTCAACAATCGCTTTGGCGTCTCAATGAAAATCGTGTCCAATTCTTCTTGAGAAACTCCCGCGTGACGCAACCGCGGCACAATATTACGCAACAGGTGATCCCAGCCCCATCCTCCGTAGCGGTGGAATTGAGTTCGGGTGCAAATATCATGCGCCAGCGTCAACTGTGATCCATATCCTTTTTCCAGCAGGCGGAGCATACATTCGATACGGTCCGTATCCCGCGGTTCCTGCGCAAAGCTGCGATCAAAATATGTCTCAGAGCCGAAGGTATCGAACGAAAGCACGACCCCGCGCTCAGCTATTTGTGCGTGCCAGGCTGGCTCAACCAATTCATCGCAGTGGCTGATCGCGACACGCGAGAGATCGGCCCCTTCTTCTTCCAGTATATCAATTATATGCAGGTGCTCGTGACCCCAGATAAGTGGATGTACATTGATGCTGGCTCCCGTTTTTTGTTGAACGTGCGCAGCCGCACGCAACTGTCGTTCCTCGAAAGGGTAAATCGGTGAACTCGTGCCCAGCTCTCCCATCAAACCTGCGCGTATCGTCGTCCCATACATTCCTTCGCTCAGCCAGCGCAAAAGATCACCCTCGATCTCCTCAGTGCTGCGGCCATGTAATGACTCTGCCAGCAGTGGTTGTCGATAGTAACCACAGCCCGCGACAACGTGCACCCCTGTCGCTCGTGAAATATGGCAAAGCCCCTCGGGATCAGGCTTTATCCCTGTAGTCGTCATATCGATCAGCCCCTGGCCGCCAGCCTCTCGAAAATACTTCAGTTCTTTGATGCTTAACTCAGGATCATTGATCAACAAATTAAGCTTTGAATCATATGGATTGCGTACCAGAGCTCCCAGGTTTTCCAGGGCTAGCTCCTCATCAACGAGGTATGCCCTCTCAGGAGGAGGATTATCCCACAACCCGCGTAAGTCGATCAATAAATGCTCATGACCCAGCGTAATGCCTAAATCTTCAGGAGCAATAGACCCCAAAACCGTTCTAACATGCATAGCGTATCTCGAAATAACAAGCCTTATGATGATATGCTCCCTCTCACCGCCTGCGGCAGCGAAAGAGAGCATATCATCATAAAATCCTTTACTGGGGCGAAGGCCATTTGAAGCCACGCTGCGATGGCTTAGGGCCGGAAGAGCGCGGCTTCTTTACTCCCTCCTTCTTCGCTTCCTTCTTGCCACTGGCAATCGCGCTTGCAGCGTGAGAACGCGGCTTGCGTGGAGCTTTCGTCGCCTTTTTTTCATCCACGACGGAGCCTTGAGCGGCTTCCTCCTTTGTCGGCTGCGTTTCAGGTGCGACAACTGTCTCGGCTGTACCAGGTGTTTCAGACGTGGCAGGCGACTCAACCTGCTTGATCAGCTCTTCTGTTTCACTGGCAATACCGGTCCAGAACTGTGCGTTTTTGCGTTGTGCCGGGCGCGGACCCTTGAGCACGCGCCCGTCAGGTAGCCGCGTCACGTGCCGCTCTTCTGGCTCAGTGCGAGTTCTACCGCCAGTCTTACTGCCCGGAGCAGGTCGCTCAGTCCTGACATTTCGTTGATTCGCCTGGGTATCAAATTGCTCGTAGTCCCCTTCAAAGAGTTCGCCATCTCGTACCTTGACGTCAGGCCGTTCTTGAGAAGAACTATCTTGTCGTGCCGCTGGCCGACTTTGCCAGCGCGGATTCTGTGTGTCCCGCTGACGAGCAGGATTAAACGGGCGATTGCCCCCTGCATAGTTGCGCTGTGGGCGCTCACCTCGCTCGAATTCGCGTGGCTTGCGCTCGAAACTACGTGCTGAGTGACCTTCGCGCTCGTTATCGCGGGTTTGCGGCTTGAAATTGCGCGGCGGGCGACTATCACGTTCGAAGTTCCCAGGCTTGCGCTCGAAACTGCGGGGTGAGCGATCAGCGCGTTTGAAATCGCGCTGGCCAGGCTCATCGGAACCGCGACTTTGATAGCCTGGATTACGCTCGTTTTCCCGGAATGGTGGCCGTTGATCCTGAGATTGTCGCTGCTGGTTATCGCGAGAGCCAGGATAGGCGCCATTCTTCTGAAATCCACCGGGACTACCGGGCCGACTATTGCCACTGGGGCGCTGATTGTCATACCTTTCCCGGCTTGCATTGTAAGATCGGGGACGAGTGCCAAAATTTCCATTGGGAGTACGCTCGAAACTTCGCTGATTGCCCTGTTGATTGCCATTGGGTTCGTCAGGCCTATAGGACCTGTTACCATTTTGAGCGGAAGAATGCGCTGAAGGTCGGTTATTCCGCCAGTTATTGCGTGATGGTTGCCCATTACTGCTGCGTGTGCGATAGTCGGCGTGTTGAGTAGGCGCTCCAGACTCCCAGGCGCGATCTACCGTTTCGCGATTAAGTCGAGGACGAGGTGGACGTGGAGTTCTCTCTTCTCCCGCCCTGTTTGGGGATTGATCGCGAGAGGACGAGCGCATGTCGTCTCGCGGCTGTTTGTTGTAATCTCTTGTCATGATTCCTTTCCGGGTTGTCCCGTTTGGAGGATTGTTAATTTAAACTAAGTGGTGGATTTCTGGGCAAGATTTCGAAGGTACCTGTGCCGGTCGCTCCGCACTAATTCCAGCATTCTTGACGCATTATGTTCTTTATTGGCATGTTTAAGAGGGGCTGCGTCTTCATATAGTATACCACAATCTACTTGCGCTAAGCGAGCATTCTGAGCAATACTACTCTTTTGTCTGCATAGCATAGCCCAATCGTTATGGCTTTAGCACCGGCGTCGGTACCGGGCCGCTTTTTAGCGGAACACCTTTATAGCTTAACTCATTACTGCCTAACATGGCAACCGTCATTAAAGGTAACTCATCAGGGAGCAGTGGTCGCATCACGAGATGGTAATATAGTCCCTGCTCAAAAAACTCTCCCTGCTGATTTTTGAGCGATGCCTGAATAGTATGCAATTGTCCCGCGTTTGGCAGGTAAGCAACTTGTGGCACGGTGAAGGTCAGGCAGCCGGTATCTCCGTTAGGGCCAACCTGGTCTTGTGGAACGATGCCACATTCAAAGATCGCTAACTGGCTCAGTGTAACATCTGGTAAAGGCCATGTAGAAATGTTCTGTGTTAGATCCGGGCTGAAATCCTGGTGGACGAGCACGATCATCGTATCGTTACTATAGGAATGCGTTGGTCCCTTGAGCGCTTCCCTGATCGTGGTCAGCGCGCGATCCAGCCGGTGATATTCATCCAACGCCTGCGCGCTCTCTTGCAGTGCCCCAAATTTGCCATACTGAAATTTATAATATTTATTATTTAAGGTTAGTTGTAAAAAAGTTGCATTCTGATCTGGCACATCGTAAAACTGTGTTTGTGTAAAACTGAGCAGCCCATCCGTGTCCACCAGAGTATGCAAGAGTTGTTGTAATGAATCTGCATCAAGCCGCCCCTCTCTCATCTGCAAACCTGGCCCAAGAATATATCTCCCATCCCCGTAGATGCTGATCTCAGGGCTTAATTCCAACGTGCCGAAATTGCCGCCACCGTAGAACGTGCGAAGAATGACATCGTTCGGGCCTGTACTGTATGTAATCATCCCATTATTTGTTGTCATTTCGCGGGTAGTTTTACCGCTTTTAGTAGATGAAGTTGCGTCGTTTGAACCACTGCAGGCAGTAAGAAGAATAGCTAATAAACTAAGTATAATAAACGCGCTGTAACTTTTACGCTGACCCTGTTGGTGAACGTGCCCAACATCCTTATCGTTTCTCATATTGATGATGACATGTCTTCGTCTAATGAAACTATTTCACTGAGTATTGCTATATTCAGGTTAGAAGCTCTTCGGAATGCACCGTCATTGGTCACAAAGAGCATGCAGCCATTCAGCGTTGCAGTGGCAGCATGAAGTGCATCCGGTGTTTTGAGGCTGATTGTCGCTCTGAGTTTTGCGGCTTCTTCAAGTACTGCTTGTGTGATAGGTAACATCTGCACATCAGGTGTGTGCCGTAATATTATGCGAAATAATGCTGCTGTTGTCTCATCGCCTATCTTGAGCGGTTTAACCAACACTTCAAGGAGAGTAAGTTCGCTCGTCACTACGGTGATCTGTCCTACGCTTACTGCCTGCCAGATTGAATCAAGAATTGCTCGAAAGGGATCAATCCGCTCAATGCTATAGATGAAGCAGTTGGCATCCAGGTAGACCGTACCACTAGTGGGCAACGCTAGCTCTCCCACGAATCACGCTCCTTACGCAGATAGGCATCCACTTCTTCCACATTGTGAAATATCTGATGACCAGGCAATGAGGATAGAATATCTATGACGTGGCGTTGATCATCTGGCTCATTGTCTTCTATGATAACAACAACAGTTGCACGTTTTCCCGGAATGAGTCCTGGGGTGCTAATTTCGATTTTACCTCCTGGTAAAACAATGGTTTTCACTCTTAATTCGGTTGTCATCGATTCCTCCGTCATTTTGTAGCGTGTAGCGGATTATTTTATATTTTCCTTTACACCATACCACATACCTTATGCAATGCCAAACGCAAACCAGAGAGCAGGTCTTCACCATTTATCGCAGAAGCGATAGCCGATCATCTTATACACCAGCTTTGCGGCCAGGAAATCAGCGCGCGTCTGCCCTTCCATTGGGCAGAGTTCTACTACATCCATACCGACAACAGTAGTGCGATGGCAGATTTCTCGAAAGAGTTCGAGTAACTGGTACCAGTGTAACCCGCCGGGTTCGGGCGTTCCCACCGCTGGCATCTCGCTGGGATCAAGGGCATCGAGATCGATTGTGACATACGTATGTTTGCTCAGGCGATCCCATGGAATAATTGCCGTTCCCTTCGCTAATTGGTAGCCCCATACTACCGCTACGTCGGGGCCAGTTTTCATAAATTCAGCTTCTTCAGGACTGAAGCTGCGAATACCGATCTCGGTCAAGGGAATACCCATAGCTACAACACGCCTCTCAACGGAGGCATGTGAGAGTGGCGTTCCTTCATATTCATCGCGCAGGTCGCCGTGAGCATCAATGTGCACAACCGTCAGGTCCGGAAAATAATCTCGTACAGCAGCTATAGGAGGAGCGGAGAGGGAGTGTTCACCGCCTAGAGTAAAGGGGAGTTGTCCGCGTTTAAGTGCTTCACGTACAGCATCACCGGTGGCCCGAAGCGCGGCGGCATGATCCATGCCGCGGTAGTCTAGTACCGGACGTGTATAGACGCCCACCTCGATCGGGCAACAGTCAAGTTCCTCGTCATACAATTCCATCTGACTGGAAGCATCAAGAATCGCCTGTGGCCCATGTTCAGTGCCTTTCATATAGCACACGCTATACTCAAGCGGGGCCGGGATAATCGTTACGCGAGCAGTAGATGAGTCGCAGTAAGGCGCGTCTGGCGCACCAAATGAGGTCACAGGCGAATCAGTCATAAAAGCGTACTCCTTCTTTTTATCGCACCGCCAGTCTTGACCTACGTTCGGCCATTGCAGCCTCATAGCGTACAGGATCGGGCGTCTCCGGGCGCAGGGAACGATTGCCGCGTACCACGAAATGCGCCTCTACATCATCCGTCTGGAACATCTCCCTGGCAAAGGCGATAGCCTCTTCCTGGCTAAACTCTTTGCATGAACAGATGTCGATATCAACCTCGCCGTATTCAGGCCAGGCATGCATGCTGATGTGGCTCTGGGCTATAACCACAAAGCCCGAAAGGCCAGCATCCAACGGATTGGACGTGTCAATATCGTACAGGTGAACTGGACTGACTTTCTCCATACCCACGCGGGCGGGATATTCATCCAGGGCACGCCGTACTACCGCTTCGTTGCTCAATAGCTCCCGGTCGCAGCCGTACAGTTCCAACATCAAGTGGACAAGCATCGATTTTACCTCCTCTTAGCTCTATTAACACAAACGGCATCATTTTTTGACACCGAATGCTATTATACATTAGATTGTCAAGCTAATGAGAATAAAATTGTTCGATGTTTGTATCTAATAATCAGCTTACCTCTACCTAATAGCAAGCAAACATTCCATCTAAATAAGAAACAAGTGGGCATTAGGTAGAATGCCCTGCTATGGTCGTACCTCTTTCCCAGCAAAATAAGCCTTTTTTAGTTCTTCGAGCAACTGCTCGCGCCTGGCAAAGAGTTCTCTTCGTGGGCGCGGTCTGGCCTTTGTTACAGCGTAAGCAGTAAGCAGCGGCAGCGCAATCGTCGAGTCGCCGTAAATCACCACTGTGCTGCTCAATTGATCTGGTTTGATCTTACCCCATGAAACAGCCTCCGAAGGTGTTGCCCCGGAAAGCCCTCCCCAATGGGGAGCATCAGCGGTGATCTGCACAAAATAGTCGTGTCCACCTTTCTGGATGCCCAGGACCTCCCAGAGCTGCGGCTGCGTCTGCAAATAGAAATTCTTTGGGCTGCCGCCGCCAAGAATGATCACACCATTGCGCGTGGCGTTGTGAACAATGGCCGTGGTCTCGTTGACATCGGCCAGCGGATCAAGCGTCAGCA
>JBGQJX010000096.1:0-11439 GCA_041499255.1 Ktedonobacteraceae bacterium
AATAAAAATCCCATCGACACTCACCCACCTCAAACGGTATAATAAAGGAAAGCTGCACATTGCCAGCAGGAGCAGGGGTGGAATGAACGATAAAATCCAGTCTGTACTGAATTCACTGCCGCATAAGCCAGGCATTTATATTATGAAGGATGCCCAGGGCACTATACTTTACGTTGGAAAGGCGATCTCGCTGTATAATCGCGTGCGCTCGTATTTCCATGAGTCGAGTGATCTCAGCCCCAAGAATAGAAGTATGGTGGCGAAGGTCGAGGATATCGAGTTTCTTGTGGTCAAGAATGAGGTCGAGGCACTGGTGCTGGAGAGCAACTATATTAAGGAGTATCGACCGAAATATAATGTGCTGATGCGCGACGACAAGAGCTACCCGTATATTAAGGTAGCGCTGACGGAGGATTTCCCGAGGGTCTACCGCGTGCGCAGCTTTCACCGCGATGGCAATCGCTACTTTGGTCCCTATACCAATTCCGGGGCGGTCGATGCTACACTGGATCTCTTGAACAAGCTCTTTGCCTTCCGCACCTGTCGCTATGACGCGAGCACGTGGGCGCCGCCCGCGCAGGGTGAACCGCCCGCGGGTTGGAAGCAGAAATTGTTGCCGCGACCCTGCACGCAGTACTATATCCACCGCTGTATCGCCCCCTGCGTGGCTTACGCAACTCGAGAAGAGTATGACGCGGTAATCAAACAGGTGATCCTGTTCCTAGAGGGTAAGCACGAAGAGGTGGTGAAGGCGCTGCAGGAGAAGATGGCGGCGGCGGCAGAGAACCTGAACTTTGAGGAGGCGGCGCGTATCCGCGATCGCATCCAGGCGGTTGAGCGCGTACTGGAGAAGCAGCGTATCATTTCGACGGAGGGCCAGGACGATCAGGATGTGATTGCTTTTGCCAGTGGCGAGGATGAGACCTGCGTGATGACCTTCTTTTTTCGCAATGGCAAGTTGATTGGACGCGAATTTTTTATTCTTCAGGGGACGCGCGACAGCAGCCCTGGCGAGGTGATGGCCTCCTTCTTGCAGCAATTTTATGAAAGTTCACCGCACATTCCGCCGGAACTGGTCGTCGAGGCAGAGCCGGATGACCGCGCCGTTATTCAGTCGTGGCTGCGAGAGAAACGTAAGGGAGCGGTCAGCATTGCCGCACCCAAACGAGGGGACAAGCTGCGCTTGATCGAGATGGTGAAGCAGAATGCGAGCGAGGTGTTGGAGCAACAGCGCATCAAGTGGCTGACCGATAGCCAGAAGACGCAACTGGCGCTGGAGGAGTTACAGGAGGCGCTCAACCTGGCGACTCCACCACAGCGCATCGAGTGCTACGATATCTCTAATACGCAAGGCACAAACTCGGTAGGGGCCATGGTGGTTTTTGAGGCGGGACGACCAAAGCCCAGCGAGTATCGCCGTTTCAAAATCAAGACCGTTGAAGGGCCCAACGATTTCGCCAGTCACCAGGAGGTGCTGCGGCGCAGATTTCGCAATGTAGCAAAACAAGCAGCCGCCGACGTGGAGATCGCCTCCGACATTATTGCACACACAGACACGGACATTGAGGCAACAGATCATGCCACCGGCGATGAAACTCCGGCGGTTACCCAATTTCAGCACGAGTGGGCGTTGCCGGAATTGATCATTATCGATGGCGGAAAGGGCCAGCTTAGCGCTGCGATGGAGGTATTGCAGGAACTCCACATCGATATACCAGCGGTGGGGCTGGCGAAGGAGAACGAGGAGATCTTCACTCCTGGCTCGCCAGACCCGATTATCCTGCCGCGTTCTTCACAGGGCCTGTATATGGTACAGCGCATTCGTGATGAGGCGCACCGCTTTGGTATTACGTATCACCGCAAGTTGCGCTCCGATCGTACATTTAAATCTGTGCTGGACGAGATACCGGGTATAGGTCCCAAACGCAAGCAGGCGTTAATGAAGCATTTTGGCTCGGTGCGAGCGATGAGCGCGGCCAGTGTAGAGGACCTGGCGGCCCTTGACGGTATGACGCGCGATGCAGCTAAGAAGGTCAAGGAGTATATTGGCCGCGTGGAATAAAAGGGCTACTGGGCTTTGTTTTGACTTGTAGAGTATCTGAAGCGACCGCGATGGTCGCCCCAACATTTTACGAGAAGTTTGATTGACAATCATAATAAAGGTACGTTAGTATATATTCTTAATGAAGGGTAGCCATCAGGCTTACCCGTATGCGCATTGGAGGAGCAGCCCTGTTGGCTGTTCGGACCTTTTAGGGGTAATTGCTGTATGCCAACCTATGAATATCTCTGCCAGACTTGTAGCCACCGTTTTGAGCAGCGGCAAAAAATGACCGATGACCCTTTAGATGTTTGCCCGGAATGTGGTGGACACATTCGCAGGGTGTTTTTCCCAGCCGGTATTGTCTTTAAGGGCTCTGGATTTTATAAGACTGATCACCGCTCTTCAAGTGTTGCAGATTCCAACGGCCAGACAACAAAAAGTAATGGAGATGCTTCCAGCGAGTCGAAGAGTGCTGGAGAGAGCAAGCCTGCGACGGCTGAGTCCAGCGCAAGTAGCACGTCGACGAGCGAAAATAAGGTGCCCGCGGCTACCAGTTCTACAACGAAGACGAATTAGGGCTTTTGAAGTGCCTATTGTAGAGTAAAGCAGGGTAAGTTTTTTTGTTTGTGAGGGATATGAATGACAGAGTCTATGCTGGCTACGATGCAGCGAAAGCAAATTGAGATTACGATTGGTGAGTTGTTGCTTACTGATGATTTTTATACGCGTGTAGAGATTACTGAGCGTTTGCGGCATCTTATTGCTCATGCTGATCCTTCGCTGGATAGGTCGCAGCTTAGTGAGGGTGCTTTGGAGGGGCTTGAGGCTTTAGATTTGTTGCATTGAGCTTTTGGGTTTTTTCTGTGGCCTCATCGCTGCGCTCTTCGCAAAGATTATTATAGTGAAGTTGAGCATTTGACAGACTGCGTCTGTCAAATGCTCAACTTCACTTTTTGATTTTGCGTCTGTCAAGTTCTCAACTTCACTTTTTGGTTTTGTGTTTGCCAAATGCTCAACTTCACTTTTTGGTTTTGTGTCTGTCAAATGCTCAACTTCGCTTTTTGGTTTTGCGTCTGTCAAGTTCTCAACTTCGCTTTTTGGTTTTATGTCTACCCAATATTCCTAAGAAGGCGTTCTTTTGGGATGCCAGCATGTATAATTAATAGGCAATCTCTATAGCAAGTTAAGGGGATCAGGAGATAGATTGGTATGCAAGCGCAGCGTGAGCAATCGCAGGAAGAGGTCATAGAAGCTCTACAACGCCAGGTAGATGAGTTAACCGAGGCCAATTTTATATTGAAGGATCAATTGGCACGTAAAGAGCAGTTTATTGCTATGATTGCACACGAATTGCGCGGCCCATTGACGCCCATTATCTGCTATGCGCAGATGGTGGGGCGTCCCACACAGCGGCCAGAGACAATCCAGCGAGGAACGAAGGTGATTATCAGCCAGGCCAGGCGTTTGTCGCGCCTGGTAAATGATTTGCTGGATTCATCACGCCTGAGCTCAGGGCAATTCACACTTGTGCGCGAGGCATGTGATATTGCGGCGCTGGCAAAAGAGGTGGTGGAAGAACTGCGTCCCGTTGCTCCCTATCACACGCTGGTGCTGGAAATTCCTGAAGCGCCAGTTATTGGGAACTGGGATAGTGGACGCCTGCAACAGGTGCTGGGGAATCTGCTGGATAACGCGATCAAGTATTCCGACGAGCGCACAACGATCACGGTGCGTATCTGGACAGAGGATGATCTCGTGCATGTAAGCGTTCATAACCAGGGCGCCGGCATTCCCCTGGCAGAGATAAGCCAGCTTTTCCGGCCATATGTCCGTTTGCAGGCAACCAGCGCCCGGCAAGGTTCCGGCCTGGGGTTGCACATCGCGAAAAGCATTATTGAAGCACATGGAGGTACCCTGCGCCTTGAGCCACACACACCTGAAGGTCAGGGTACAACCTTTTCATTTGACCTGTCATTGCCTTGAACAAGCGCTCTACAGCGGTGAATAGCCATAGTAGCGCAGGCGCATCAATTGCCTTGACATCAGGTATGTTGCTGATGTATTATCCTCAGGTGAGGATGTTTTCCCATTTTAGCAGAAACTATGGGCGGTTGCTGAAATTGGTAGACAGGGCAGACTTAGGATCTGTTGGTGATGAACCGTGAGAGTTCGAGTCTCTCACCGCCCACTACGATGAGCGTTCGTAGCATAGTCAAGATTCGAAGTTACGCGGGAGTGGCTCAGTGGTAGAGCATCTCCTTGCCAAGGAGAAAGTCGCGGGTTCGATCCCCGTCTCCCGCTCCAAATTTGCCTGAGTATTGGGTGACCGCAAGCTCGGTCTTAGCAGGAGTGAGCATGTTGTCCTCATGGGGCAAGTACATATGCAACGTACGCAGCATAGAAAACGCTCCGTTGTGAGAAACTGAATGTTGGAATGTGCTGAAGACTGCGGTCTCTTTTCAGGTTGTGGTCCATGGTAGTGATTGCCTCTCTGTGCTTCCCAAGCTCTTTGTCGTCGCCACGATCAGTATAACTGGTTGGGCGTAGTTATATATCATTTACATAAAACTATTGATTAGAATGTACACCCGTTGGAGGAAACGTGAAGGTCTCGGTCGAAAAGTTGCCCACCAGTGAAGCCGTCCTTGAAGTAGAATTGAGCTGGGACGAACTGGAAAAGGCTTCAGATAAAGCGTACCGCAAGTTGGTACAAAAAGTTGATGTGCAGGGCTTTCGCCGGGGCAAGGCCCCGCGTTCTTTGTTAGAGCGAAAACTTGGTAAAGAATATATTTACCAGGAAGGTCTCGATGAATTGATTACTGAGACCTATCGCAATGCGCTCAAGGAGCACGAACTTACCCCTATTACTCAGCCCGAGCTGGACGCCCCCGTTTTTGAGATTGGTCAACCCTATCATTTCAGCCTGAAAGTGCCGATTATCACGCCTGTGATACCTGGTGATTACAAAACCCTTCACTTTGAGCGCGAAGAGGCTGATGTCACCTCTGAAGAAGTTGAGAAAGAGTTAGAGTCGCTGCGCAATCGACAGGCCACGTGGGATGAAGTTGAGCGCCCCGCCGACTATGATGACCGTGTGATCGCCGATCTTAAGCTCACTGTCGAAGACAAGAACGTTTCCGACTTGAAAGATAATACGTTTGAACTGACGCGGGAACGCCATGGCATGTTCTCCGGTATGGATGAGCATATCGTAGGCATGCAAGCAGGAGAGAGCAAAGAGTTTACAACGGTCCTACCCGAAGACTATGCCAACGAGAAACTGGCCGGCAAGGAAGGCAGTTTCGTGGTAACCGTCCATAAGGTAGAGGTTAAAGAAGTTCCCGAGCTTGATGATGACCTAGCCAAAGCAGTAAGCAATGGACAATACGAGAACCTGGAAGACCTGCGCAAAGCTATCAGCGACAATATTCTCGAAAGTAAAGAGCGGCGCATTCGCGATGAGTTGCGCGAAAAGGTTGTCGATGCCGTCATCGACCAGGCCCAGATCACCCTTCATCCCTTGCTTATCAAGGAAGAGGCTGAAGAGATGCTGCACCAGCTCTCACACCTCCTGGAGCAGCAGCGCATGTCCATAGACCAATACCTGCTGATGATGCACAAAACGCGTGATGAGTACTTGAAAGAGATAGAACCCGAAGCCGAAAAACGTGTCAGGCGTGAACTTGTGCTGGACGAGGTGGCGCGCCAGGAAAATGTCGGCGTTTCACCCGAAGAGTTAGAGGCAGTTTTCCGTGCATACGAGCAGGCAGGTCAGCCGCTTGGGCGTTCAGATGCGGGGATTCGCGCATTGGCGGTCAATCTACGCCGGGAAAAGGCCATTACGCGCCTGGTAGAGCTAACCACTGATAGCGGTAGCGGAACAGAGGCAGACGAGGAAGAAGCCGGCGAAGTCGAAGCCAGCATAGAGAATGCAGGGGCAGCCGCACTTGCCGCTGAAGCGTTGAACGCAGAGACCGAAGATGCACATAGCCAGGCTGAAGAATCCGCCGCGCCGGTAACAGGCGACACTTCCATAGATGTTGTAGAATAAAGATGTAGCCATCAAATGTGGCTCTTTAGCTGCACGTGAGGGAAAGGTAACAAACGTGGCAAACTCGAAAAATACGCGAATGACGTACCGTTGCTCATTCTGCGGAAAGAGCCAGGACCAGGTGCAACGACTGATTGCTGGCCCCGGTGGTGTCTACATCTGTGATGAATGCATCGATCTCTGCCGGGAGATTATCGAAGAGGAGCAGGCGACGGTCTCGAAGCCGCGTCTCCAGACAGGCAAAATTCCGGCGCCAAAGAAGATTTATGAGCAACTGAGCCAGTACGTGATTGGGCAAGAGCGAGCCAAAAAAACGCTGGCAGTGGCTGTTTATAATCATTACAAGCGCATTGGCGTAGGGATGCAGATCGACGATGTTGAGCTTGGGAAAAGCAACATTCTGATGATCGGCCCTACAGGCTGTGGGAAAACGCTACTGGCGCAGACGCTGGCAAAGGTACTAGACGTGCCTTTCTGTATCGCCGATGCTACAGCTCTCACAGAGGCAGGTTACGTCGGCGAGGATGTTGAAAATATCCTGCTGCGTCTCATTCAAACGGCCGATTTTGATGTAGCGCGTGCTGAACGAGGCATTGTCTACGTTGATGAGATCGATAAAATCGCGCGCAAGTCAGATAATCCGTCGATCACCCGCGACGTTTCCGGTGAAGGAGTGCAACAGGCGCTGCTCAAGATTGTTGAGGGCACCATTGCCAATGTACCTCCGCAGGGAGGACGCAAGCATCCGCACCAGGACTTCATTCAGATCAACACCGCCAATATTCTCTTTATCTGTGGAGGCGCATTTGAAGGGCTGGATAAGATAGTTGAGCAGCGCCTTGGCAGTAATAAGTCAATGGGTTTCAGGGGCACCACTAAAGCTGAGAGCAAAGCGGAAGAATCGATTTTAACCCACCTTATTCCCGATGATCTCCTCAAGTACGGCCTGATACCTGAGTTCATTGGACGTTTGCCGGTCGCAGTCTCGTTAGACAGCCTGAATAAAGATGCCTTGATTCGCATATTGACCGAGCCGAAGAACGCCGTCATCAAACAGTATCAGAAGTTTTTACAACTTGATCGCGTCGAGCTGGTCTTCACCAATGATGCCCTGGATGCCGCGGCTGAAGGCGCGCTCAAACAGCGTACCGGAGCGAGGGGGCTACGTAGTATTATCGAAGATGTTCTGCTTGACGTGATGTACGAAATTCCATCACGCGCGGATGTGAAGAGGGTCATCATCAACAGCGATGTGATTACTGCTCATCACAAACCCTTACTGGAGACGCGCAGTAATCGAACAACCGCATATCCTGAAGATGAGTCTGCTTAAGGCAGACTCATCGATTTTTAGTATGCACGAAAGGACGTACGGCATGAAGACAGACATGATGCTTGAAAGGAAACGGGCAGCAAAGCCATGAGTGACCAGGAACGCCAGGAAGCACCTCAGGATACACAAGAAACGTATCCTCTCGTGGCGTTAAAAAACATGGTTGTATTCCCGCGCACGCGCATGACGCTGGCTATCGCGCGTGAGAAGTCTGTACGTGCTGTTGAAGAAGCAATGATGCGGCCCGACCGGGCGCTGATCACGGCCTGCCAACGCGATCCAGATATAGAAGATCCTCAGCCTAAAGATATCTACCCCACTGGAGCTCTGGTCGAAATTACGACGATGCACCGCCAGCAGGACGGCAGCCTACAAGTGCTGTTAAGCGGCCTGCACCGTGTACTCATCGAGGAGTATCTCGACCAGGAGCCTTTTATGCGCGTCAGCGTCGATATACCACAGGAACCCCAGGCTCGTGGCTCCCAGGCCGATGCGCTTGTACGTCACGCTACCAATCTCTTTGAGCACTATGCCCAGCTAAACCGCCGCTTCTCAGTCGAAGATATCAACTCTATCGTCGCCATCAAAACGGCTGCGCGGCTCTCAGATATGCTCGCGGCACACCTGGTTACCGATTCACAACAGCAGCAGGATCTGCTGGAGACCTTCGACCCATTGGAGCGCCTGGAGAAGATCTGCGTGATCATGGGCAATGAGATCGAGATACTTGAACTGGAATCGACGATCCGCAGCCGCGTGCGTTCGCAGGTGGACCGCACGCAAAAAGAATATTACCTGCGCGAACAATTGCGGGCTATCCAGGAAGAATTGGGCATGGAGACTTCGTCCGAGGCTGACGAACTTCGTGCAAGGCTCAAAGAAAAAGAGCTGCCGCCCGAGGCTCTGGCAAAGGTGCGTAAAGAGATCGACCGGCTGGAACGTACTCCTGCTCAATCTGCCGAGGTTGCGGTGCTGCGCTCTTACGTCGACTGGGTGCTGGCTTTACCCTGGAACGAACGCTCTACGGACCATTTTGATATTGAGAAGACGCGGCGTATCCTGGACGAGGACCACTATGGACTGGAAGGTATTAAAGAACGCATTATTGAATTCCTGGCAGTAAGACAACTGCGCCAGCAACAGGCCAGCCGCGGTGGACAGGCGAAAAGTGAGAGCCAGGGACAGATTCTGTGCTTCATTGGTCCGCCCGGCGTTGGTAAGACGTCGCTGGGTCGATCGATAGCCAATGCATTAGGACGCAAGTTTGCGCGCATCGCACTGGGCGGAGTGCACGATGAAGCTGAAATTCGCGGGCATCGTCGCACGTATGTTGGCGCCTTACCCGGGCGCATTATCCAGTCGATGAAGACCGTGGGCGTGCGCAATCCAGTTTTCCTACTCGACGAAATCGACAAACTTTCCGCGGAATATCGCGGAGATCCCGCTGCAGCGCTGCTGGAGGTACTGGACCCAGAGCAGAATAATACGTTTACCGATCACTACCTCGAAATGCCTTACGATCTTTCAGAGGTCTTCTTCATCTGTACAGGAAACGTCAAATACCAGATACCGCGAGCACTGGCCGACCGCATGGATATCATCGACCTTCCTGGTTATATGTTTGAAGAGAAAGTCGCCATTGGTATACGACATCTCCTACCGAAGGTATTGATGGAGCATGGACTGACCCCTGAACAGGTGAAAATCCCGCAGTCTGTTATGCAGCATATCGTCTCAGATTACACGCGTGAGGCCGGTGTACGCAATCTCGAACGCCAACTGGCAACTATCTGCCGCAAAGCAGCACGTCGCATCATAGAGAATCCCAAAACGTATCTTCGCTTAACAACGAACAGCCTGGAGCAATATCTGGGACCGCCTCGTTACACGCTCACGCCCACCACGCAAAAAACGCAGATAGGTGTAGCGATGGGTTTAGCCGTTACCGAATATGGAGGCATTTTGCTTCCGGTAGAGGTCGTCACCCTGGTAGGAAAAGGCGATTTATTGATCACTGGTCAGTTGGGTGATGTAATGCGCGAATCAGCGATAGCGGCGCTGACCTACGTACGCTCGCGCGCAAACATGCTGGGGATCGACCCGAATTTTCAAGAAACCACCGACCTGCACATTCATCTTCCCGAAAATGCTATTCCCAAGGATGGTCCCTCTGCAGGAATTACCATCACGCTGGCACTCATTTCGGCAATCACCAGGCGACCTATACGCGCGAACATCGCTATGACCGGTGAAATTACCCTGCATGGGCGTATAATAGGAGTGGGAGGATTGAAAGAGAAAGTGCTGGCTGCTTATCAAGCAGGCATTCACCACCTGTTCGTTCCCGCGGAAAACAAGAAAGATATGGCGGAAGTACCAGTTAAAATCCAACGGCGTATACGTTTTACTTTTGTAGAAACCATGGACCAGGTCATCGAAGGCGCCCTGCTCGGCGCTCCTCACGTGGAAAGCGAGAGTGGAAGCCAGAGGGAGCTGGCACTATCTGAACCTCATCCATTGAATAATGATGAACGCACGGGTAACCGTGACCAGTTGCGCCGTACAGGTTTACCTGTCAATGAACTACCCGAGGGAGATGCCGGAGAGCAGGAGCCTCCTCCGATAATTATTCCTCAGGTGGATCGCGTTGCGCGTGATTCTTATCCAAATTTACGCGCAAAGGAAACCGATACGCAAAGCCGCTAAGAAAATGGTAATAATACCGTTTACTTTGTGAACCAGGTAGTTCACAAGAATAACCTTTAAGAGTATACTACGTATTACATAGGTAGAGGAAGATGTGAAACCTGCATTTCAACTTCCAGGCTTCTACGCTATTGTATTACCAAAAGTGGAAGGACGAACCTTTCACTATGATGGTCTTAACCAGGCAGAAACGAGGAATAATTACATGAGTTGGAATCCTAACCAGGGGCAAGACCCCAATCAGCCAAGCCAATATGGCGCTTACACCCCCCCACCATCACAACCCCAGCCAACTGATCCTTACAGTGGCCCACAGGGTGGATACGGGCAGCAGGGCAGCTACGGACAGCAGCCAGGCGGACAGCAATATCAGCAGCCTGGATACCAGCAACCTGGTCCAGGCGGATATCAACAGGGACCTTATGGAGCGCCTCCCTCTGGCGCTCAGAGTCCTCTTGGACCGACCTCCATGGGTATGCAACCCAATGTTGAAGCTGGTCTGAGCTATGTTTTGACCTGGGTAACAGGCCTCATTTTCTTCTTAATGGAGAAGCAGAATCGTTTTGTGCGCTTCCACGCGATGCAATCGATTCTGTTCTTTGGGGGCTTAACTGTAATCAATATTATCCTCAGTGTCATCGGCGGTTTCGGTGTTGTTGGATTAGGATTGATTACTGGACTCCTTAGTGGGGCTGTTGGAATTGTAGGACTGGTAGGCTACATCGTCCTGCTGATTAACGGCTTCCAGGGCAAGTACTTCAAGTTGCCCATCGTTGGTGATTACGCTGAGAAATACGCGAACCAGGGTGCTCCGGGTATGTAAGCGAGGCAATAACTCCCTGAGAGGAACCTGATGGAAGAGACTTCTACGCATTGGATAGATTTGTGTATAGAAGTCTCTTTCTTTATAGAAGAAAGGCAGATACGAACATGAGTTGGAATCCTAACCAGGGGCAAGACCCCAATCAACCCGGCCAGTACGGCGGTTATGCTCCACCCCAACAGGGCACACCTGCCGGGGGGCAACCCCCATATGAGCAGCCAGGCGGCTATCAACAGCCGGGGTATCAACAACCGGGCTACCAACAACCTGGTGGATATCAACAGCAAGGTGGCTACCAACAACCTGGCGGGTATCAACAGGGTGGCTATGGACAGCAGTCACCATATGGCGTACCTCCCAGTGTCAGCCCGCTTGGTCCTAGTTCAATAGGCATGGACCCGAAAGTCTCTGCCGGACTGGGCTACCTGGTCCCAATTGTCGGGCTCATCTTTTTCTTTATCGAGAAGCAGAATCGCTTTGTG